>JASHUI010000579.1:0-11125 GCA_030040095.1 Streptosporangiaceae bacterium
GGGAAAGGGAGTCAGCGGTCATAGTCGATCCAATCGGTGCCCTCTACCGCGGACACGGTCTCGGCCAGTTCCTCGTGGGTGCGGGTGGTGCCGGTCACGGCCGCGACGTTGCTGATAGTGCCGAGCTGCCAGTCCACGCGCGCGCCCGGTTCGGCCAGAATGGAGACGCGGTCCACGTTCGGCAGGCGGCGCAGCGCCTGTACGTCGCGGATCGCCCGCACCCGGCGGGCCGCTACCGGCGGGAGGACCAGGTAGTGGAAGGCGATCGGGCCGCTCTTCTGGTCGACAGGGGCCTCGACGGGGCGTCCCAGCGCGACGCGGACCGCGATCTGTGCGGGGTCGCTCGTCTGGGAACGGACTGCTAGGTCGTCGACCCAGGCTCCGAGGCGGCCGTTGACCTCGATGACGCGCGGCCCGGACGGCGTGAGCTTGATCTCCACATCCGCGATGCCGTGTGCCCCCACGGCGCGCACGGCCCGGCACGCCAGTTCCCGCACCGCCTGGAGTTCGGCGTCCGGCACGATGGAGCGCTCGCCGTAGCCGCCGCGCGCGCGGAACGGCTGGGCTAGGGCGAACTTGCTGGTGGCGAAGACCGGGAGGACGTCGTCGTTGGTCGCGACGCAGTTGACGGCCATGTAGTCGCCCCACGGAGCGGGCACGGGACGGCCGACGAGCACCTCCTCGAGGATCACCGCGGTCTCCGCGGGCCGGGCACCGTCGCGGCTGAACACGGCTGCGAGCACGTCCCGGCATTGGTCAGGGGTCGCCACCTCGGTGGTGTTCCGGCTGGACGTGCCGACGACCGGCTTGAAGATCGCAGGAAGCCCGACGTGCGCGATCGCTTCGTCGGCCTGCTCCGGTGTGGTGAGGGTGAAGAACCGGATCTGCTCGACCCCCGACTCGGACAGACGCTCGCGTTGTCGGTCCTTGTGTGTGATCGCCTCCAGGTCGGCCGACTGGTGGTAGGGAAGGCCGAGCGACTCGGCCAGGCGCACCGTGGTCGCGATCTGATTTTCGCTGAACGTCACGATCCCCGCTGGGCGCAGCGCGCTCAGGCTGCGCAGAAGGTCGTCGGGCGCGAGGCTGGAGGTGTCGAGTACGGTGCCGACCATGTCCAGAACCGGGAAGATCTCGCGGACATGGTCCGTCGCGGCGGCCAGGAACACCAGGTCGCAGTCGTTCTGCTGTGCCGCCTCGGCGAGGCGGGTCGGGCCTAGGCTGCCGATGTCGTAGACGACGAGGAGCGTTGGTTTGCTGGCCATCGCCTCAGTCCCCGCTTTCCACGGCGACGGCGTCGCTGTACGCAGCTAAGGGCTCGAACCAGGAATGGACGGTGCCGTGCCGAGCGCACCTGGGCCGGTCAGCGGACATGTGCGCCTCCTCATGAGTTCTGGGAGTAAGCCATCCGGCAGACTCATGCTGGACAGCCGTTGCTGGACAGCCGTCGGCAGAGCAGATGAGCACTCTCGCCTTCAGGACTTCCAGTCCTGACGAAAAGTCGTGCCCCTGCAGGTCGGCCCGGGAAAGTCGATCGCGCTGGTTCACGAGGCCGCTGGTGGTTCTCCAAGATCGACGTGGAGCGGCGGGTTCTGGAGCGGCGTTGCGCCTGTTCATCGGGGACGACTTGAGCGCAGGACTATCCCGAGTTGGATCTCATGGACGCCTGGGCGTTGTCCGAATGGAACAGAAGGCTATGTGGCCTGATGCAATGATCAGAGGAGTCGCATACGCTGATGGTGAGATGAAACGGAGGGTAACGTCGAGTAAGCATGGATTCAACCTCGCTGTCGTCGAGCCTCCATCATGCTGCCCGAATGGAGAGGTACGGGTCAAGAGGCAATACCGTGACTTCAGGGAGCGCGCCCCCAGGACGTGCACCGAAACAGATGTCTGGGATGGCTCGATCAAGGATTCGTTGCGGGGTGCGCAGCGCGGTTGTACGCTGCATGAGCGCGCCCAACCGGCGGAGCCCGGCGTTTGGATCCATTGCCTCGCCGGGATCTGCCAGTTACCCGAAACCCAGTTCCGGGAGGTCAAGGGCTGCCTTCTCGCAGCTAGAAGGCCTGGCCAGCCTCTAAGACTTGAGTTCTCATTAATAGCATGGCCGGGCCTGGGCGGGGGCGCAATGGGGAATCGAATAAGGCGATTGGCACGCCGGTGTGACGCTGGACCGGAAGGCGAACTCAGTAAGGGTGAACTTTGATATACAGAAACGTCTACGATGTCATTCGGGAAGACACGTTTCTCGAACTGCCCGGCCTGGTTCCGGGCGTCGAGGTCCTCCTCAAACTGGAGGGGCTCAACCCCACCGGTTCCATCAAGCTGAAGACGGCGGTGGCGCTGCTCGACGATCTCGAGGCGCGAGGCCTTTCGGCCCCGGGGCGGGTGATCGAGTCGTCATCGGGCAACCTGGGCATCGCGCTCGCCGCCACCTGTGCTCGCCGCGGGTACGAACTCACCCGTCGTGACCGATCCTAACGCCAACCGCGCGTCCATCCTGGCCATGCAGGCACTCGGGGCGCAGGTCGTCGTCATCACCGACCGCGATGCCGCCGGTGGATACCTGCAGAGCAGGCTCGATTACATCGCCAGGCGGCTCGCGGCCGACCAATTTCTGCACTGGCCCAATCAGTATGCGAACGAAGCCTCGGTCGTCGCGCACCGAGACCGCACGGCCGCGGGTATCCACCGGGCGGTCGGCGAGATCGACGTGCTCGCTGTCGGCGCCGGGACCACTGGCACGCTCATGGGCTGCCTGCGCTACTTCACCAAGCACTGCCCCGGCACGCGCATCGTCGCGGTCGACGCGGTCGGTTCGGTGTTCTTCGGCGGCCCTCCCGCCCCGCGGGCCATCCCCGGTCTCGGGGTCAGCCGCGTCCCCGAACTGTTCTGCGACGACCCGAACCTGGAGAAGGCGATCGTGGCCGAGGACGACACTGTCGCCATGTGCCGCCACCTTGCACGCGAGTACGGACTGCTGGCCGGCGGATCCACGGGAACGGTGCTGGCCGGGGTCGCCGCCTCGCCCCGGTCTTCAAGACCGGCAGCAGGGCAGTGGCCATCTCCCCCGACCTCGGCGATCGCTACCTCGAGACGATCTACGACGATGCGTGGGCCGGGAGCCGATATCCAGATCTTGTCCTGTCCTGAACCGACTGCCTTCAACTGCCGTTGACTGTCTTCGACTAGCTTCACGGGAAGAGTGCGATGAGTGAGTTCTACGTGGTCTCGGGCGAGGCGGCACGGGAGATCCTCGAGGCCAGGCCGGAGCGGATCCTCGAGGCCGTACGCAAGACCTATCTCCTGCACGAGGCGGGCCAGAGCATCAATCCGGACAGCTATTTCCTTCGCTTTCCGCAGAAGCCGGACAGCCGGGTGATCGCGCTGCCCGCCTACCTCGGCGGCGACGTCGACCGCGTCGGCATCAAGTGGATCTCCAGCTTCCCCGGCAACCACGAGCGCGGCATCGCGCGCGCGTCCGCGGTACTGATTCTGAACGACTATGCGACCGGCCGCCCCTTGGCGTGTTTGGAGGCCGCGGGCATCAGTGCGGCGCGGACGGGCGCAAGCGCGGCCCTGGCCGCCGAGGTATTGACCCGGACGTGCAGGCCGCAGAATGTCGGCGTCGTCGGCGCGGGAGTCATCGCACAGACAATCTTGAAGTTCCTCGTCGCGGCGGGACTGGAGATCAAGCGCGCCATCTGCCATGACACGGTCGACGAACGCGCTGAAGCGTTCGCCGGGCTAGCGGCGTCGATCGCGGGGATAGGCCAGGCGCGGACGGGTTCGCTGGGAGGCGGCACTCGGCCAGAAGCTCGTCGTCTTCGCGACCACCGCGGTCAGTCCCTACGTCCCAACCGACTGGACGCCCCGCCCCGATCAGGTCGTGCTCAACATTTCACTCCGGGACCTCGCGCTAGAGACCCTGCTGCGCGTGAACAACATCGTCGACGACGTCGAGCACTGCCTCAAGGCGCAGACGTCGCCGCACCTGGCCGAGCAGCTCTCCGGCGGCCGCAAGTTCATCAACGGTACGCTGGGCGCCCTGCTCGAAGGCCGCGTCGAGCTCGATGAACGTTGATCCCGGACGACTTTCCAGCCCGGTGCGGCCGATGAATCGAGGCGAAGCATGATTTTGGCGTCGTTTGCGCAGGAGCGGTTGTGGTTCCTGGATCGGATCAAGCGCCCGGGGGAATCGCACAACTCGCCGGTGGCGGTGAGGCTGCGCGGAAAGGTGGATGCTGCGGCACTGGAGGCTGCGCTGGCTGACGTGGTTGTGCGGCACGAGAGCCTGCGGACAGGGTTCGTCGAGGCGGACGGGCGTCCCTATCAGAAAGTGCTGGATGCCAGGGCAGCGGTGCCTGAGCTGCGCGTAGTGGCATGCGATTCGGCTGAGGTGCGGGAACTGGTGGAGGTCGGCGCTCGGGCGGCGTTCGACCTGGCATCCGGGCATCCGTTGAGAGCGAGCTTGCTTGAGGTGGGTTCCGAAGAGCACGTATTGATACTGGTGGTTCATCACATCGCCACAGACGGGTGGTCGCAGGGCCTGCTACTACGGGACTTGGCCGAGGCCTATGCGGCCCGGCTCGACGGGAAGGCGCCGGCGTGGGCTCCGCTGCCGGTGCAGTACGCCGACTATGCGTTGTGGCAGCGAGAACTCCTCGGCCGGGAGGACGATCCCGAGAGCCTGCTGAGCCGACAACTGGCCTACTGGCGGCAGGCGTTGGCCGGGCTGCCTCAAGAGCTGGCTCTGCCCACGGACCGGCCACGTCCTCCGGTAGCGAGCTTGCGCGGGGAGACCGTCCGGTTCGAGCTGGACGCGCGGCTGCACGCGCGGCTGCTCGAGGTGGGGCGGGAGTGCCGGGCGACGTTGTTCATGGTGGTGCAGGCTGGGCTGGCACTGATGCTTTCGCGCGTCGGCTCCGGTGAGGACGTGGCGCTGGGAGCCCCAGTGGCCGGCCGCAGCGACAGTTCGCTCGACGATTTGGTGGGGTTCTTCGTCAACACCCTAGTGCTGCGCACGGACGTGTCGGGCAATCCGAGTTTCCGTGAGCTGGTAGGCCGGGTCCGCGACGCGGATCAGGCCGCGTTCGACCATCAGGAGGTCCCGTTCGAGCAGCTCGTCGAGGCGCTCAATCCAGTGCGCTCGACGACGCGCCATCCGCTGTTCCAGGTGATGCTGGTACTACAGAACAACGCTGAGGTACGGCTGGATCTGCCGGGACTGGAGTGCGAGTTCCTGGCCGTGGACGAGGGCACAGCGAGTTTCGATCTCACCTGGGAGCTGGCCGAGCTGTCGGCCGACGGCGGGGGCCCGGGAGGAATCGCTGGGTCGTTGGAATTCGCGACGGACCTGTTCGACCAGAGGACCGCGGAGAACATGGTGGCGCGGTTCGTGCGGGTGCTAGAGGCGGTGGCGGCTGATCCGGACGCGCGGGTAGGGCAGGTGGATGTGCTCGCGCCGCAGGAGCGGGACCTGGTGCTGACGCGCTGGAACGCGACCGGTCGGGCCGTGCCGCAGCGGTGCCTACCGGAGTTGTTCGAGGCGCAGGCGGCCCGCACTCCGGATGCGGTGGCCGTGGTGTTCGAGGAGACGGAGCTGAGCTACCGGCAGCTCGATGAGCGGGCAAGTCGCCTGGCGCATCACCTGATCGGGCTGGGGATCGGCCCCGAGCGGTTGGTGGCTTTGGCGCTGCCGCGCTCAGAGTTGCTGGTGGTGGCGCTGTTGGCGGTGTTGAAGGCGGGCGCGGCGTACCTGCCGCTTGATGTCGAGTACCCTGCGGAGCGGATTGGGACGATGCTCGCCGACGCCGACCCGGCCTGCGTGCTGAGCGTCTCCGGGAGCCTTCTGCCTGCCTGCGTGGCGCCAGTGATCCTCCTCGACGCACCCGAGGTGGCGCGGTCGGTGGCGGCTTGGCCCGCCACCAGCCCTTCCGACGCCGACCGGATTCGGCCCCTCACCCCGCGACACCCCGCCTACGTCGTCTACACCTCCGGCTCCACCGGAGTCCCCAAGGGCGTCGTCCTTCAGCATGGCAACCTGGTGAATTACTGCACGTGGGCCGCGCAGTTCTTCGGCCTGACGGTACGTGATCGGGTGCTGCAGTTCACCACGGTAAGCTTCGACGTCCACGCGGAGGAGATCTACCCCGCGCTTGCGTCAGGGGCGTCGATCGTGCTGATGCCGGACGCAGCGGCGCTGCCTCGGCTGCTACCCACGCCCGCCTTTCAGGCGATCACAGTCATCGAACTCACGCCGTCCTACCTTCACGAACTGCTCATCGCGGGCCGCGAGGTCCGCTGGCCGGCTGCGCTGCGGCTGATGATCGCAGGCAGCGAGAGCCTGCCGGCCGGGTTTCTGGCGCTGTGGCGGGAGAGGTTCGGCAACGCGGTGCCGCTGCTGAACGTGTACGGGCCGACCGAGTGCTCCGTCACCTCCACGGCCGGCTGGCTGGCGGAGCACTCCGACGGCAGCGTGATCGGCCGCCCTGTCGGAGGTACGCGGGTCTTCGTGCTGGACGGGTTCTTGCAACCGGTGCCGTCGGGTGTGGCTGGTGAGTTGTATATCGCGGGTGAGGGCCTGGCCCGCGGCTACCTGAACCGTGAAGGGTTGACGGCGGGGCGGTTCGTGGCGTGCCCATTCGGGAGCCCGGGCGAGCGGATGTATCGGACCGGAGATGTGGTGCGGTGGCTGTCGGACGGCCAACTGGAGTTCCTGGGCCGTACGGATGATCAGGTGAAGTTACGGGGGTTCCGCATCGAACTGGGTGAGATCGAGGCGGTCCTGTCCCGGCATCCGCTGGTCGACCGCGCCGCAGTGGTCATACGGGAAGATCACCCGGGCGCCCGGAGGCTGGTGGCCTATGTGGTGCCGCGCTCGGGCGCTGATCTGCAGAAGGCGGAGCTCCGCGCGGACGTGGCCGCAGCCCTACCGGACTACATGGTTCCGACAGCGCTGATCACCCTCGACACGCTTCCGCTGACCTCCAACGGCAAGTTGGACCGACGTGCTCTACCCGTACCCGACTACGCTGCCGACTCCACCGGACGGATCCCCCGTACCGCTCGTGAAGTGGCCCTCTGTGAGGTGTTCACCGAGGTCCTGGGCGTCGGGCAGATCGGCATCGACGACAGCTTCTTCGACGTGGGCGGCTACTCGATGCTGGCCCTACGGCTTATCCGAGCAATCAACGAGCGTTTCCAGACGACTCTCGCTTTGAGCACCGTTTTCGAACACCAGACGGTGGCGACGCTTGCGCCGCTCTTGGATACGACACAGCGCACGAACGCGCATGAGCTCGACGATGCGAACGACTTTATTGCTGACGTATCGCTCGATCCTGCGATCACAACCGAGGCGTGCATACCCTACGTCCCCGGAGCCTTCGGGCCGAGCTGCGTCTTGCTCACTGGTGCTACCGGATTTCTAGGGTCGTTCATTCTCCGGGAAGTGCTCGATCGTACGGGTGCCGACGTATATTGCCTGGTGCGGGCCACTAACGCAGAAGAGGCGATGGGGCGGATCCAAAGTAGCCTCGAAACGTACGGCCTGTGGTCCGAGCCGATCCGGAAGCGGATAGTCCCCATTCCGGGAGACCTCTCTGAACCGCTGCTCGGACTCACTTCCCATCGCTTCGATGAACTCGCGAAAGTAATCGAAGTGATCTATCACAACGGCGCTCGGGTGAATATGATGGAGTCATACCACCAGTTGAGGGGGCCCAATGTAAGAGGCGCTCAGGAAATCTGCCGATTGGCAGCCCGGCGACGAGTGAAACCCGTCCACTACGTGTCGACCGTGAGCACGGTGGTCGCAGGTGTTGAGGATGGCGAGACTTTGCCCGAAACGTGGGTGAGCGATCCCGGCCTGCTCGGCCCCAGCGGGTACGCCCGAAGCAAGTGGGTCGCGGAGAGAATCATAGGTATAGCTCACGATCGCGAGATTCCGACTGCCATCTATCGGCCTGCCGAGATCAGCGGGCACTCCACGACGGGCGCCATGGGGAGTGACGATGCTCTTTGGCACTATGTGAGAGCGTGCATCGAACTGGGATCAGCGCCACTTCCGAACGAGGGCGGAGAGTGGTCCAAGGACAACCTGGTTCCGGTCGACTTCGTTGCGCAGGCATTTGTGCATCTGGCTCTGACTCAGCAGGTGGACGGCTCTATCTACAACCTGGTCGCTCCGGACGCCACCGATATCAGAACCGTGCTGGAGTATGCGCGAACAATCGGATACCCGATGGATTTCATCTCACCGGCGGAATGGGCGCGGCGGTTGGCGGACGCATTGGCGGCGGGAGGGTCGAACGGACGCGGGTCTCTCGAAGCTGTCGCCCTGCTGAACAGCGCGACCGAGGTCGAGACGGGCAGGCATCCGAGCGACTTCGACCGGCGCAATCTCATTCGTGGACTCGCGGGGTCGGGGATTGAGTGCCCGGTCGTGGGAGCACGGCTGCTGGATCGCTATTTCCGCTATTTCATCGAATCGGGCTTCTTTCCGGTCATAGAAAGAAGCTGATATCCGTGCTCGACCTTTCATGGCTAGTGGTTTGCCCTGATTCACTTCACGCTTCTTTTGATCACTCTCATCGGCAGGCAAGATGACGGGGTTCAAGACCGGTGTCTCGGTCCCCTCGAAGGAGAACTTCTATGGATTCCTCCACTTTCGCCGCGCAGAACGCTGCCAATCCGGCGGTGAACTCGTGGGACGAGTTCACCCAGCTCCGTGAGATCATCGTGGGCGATGTGACGCATGCCCGCCTGCCCGCGCAGACTGACATCTCGGCCTGGCTCGCCAATTTCCCCAGGCTCACGAAGGCCGAGCTGGAAGCCGTGCAGGTCGGCCAGTTCCCCATCCAGGTGATCGAGGAGACCCGGGAGGACCTCGCAACCCTGGTCGAGACGCTGCGCGGTCTCGGCGTGACCACGCACCAGCCGCCCGCCTCCGATCACCGGCTGAGCTTCTCCACCGCGCAGTGGACCAGCGACGGATACCTCTCGTACTGTCCGCGCGACGTGACCCTGGTTGTGGGCAACGCGATCATCGAGACCTCGAGCCCGATGCCGGCGCGCTATTTCGAGACCTTCAACCTGCGCCCGCTGTTCCAGCAGTACCTGGACCGGGCGCCCACTGGCTTTCGATGCCCAAGCCACAGCTCGCCGACGAGCTGTTCTCGCTGAACGGGGACGGTCTGCCGATCCTCGGCGAGGCCGAGCCGGCCTTCGACGCGGCGAACGTGCTGCGCATCGGTAATGACCTGATCTACCAGGTGTCCTGCAGCGGCAACGAGGCCGGGCTGCGCTGGCCAAAGAACACCGTCGGCCTGTTCGGCGACCTGCGCGTGCACCCGCTGCGCGGCCTGTACGGGGGCACGCACATCGACACTACGATCGTCCTGCTGCGCCCCGGTCTTGTGATGCTCAACCCCGAGCGGGTCCCCCGGGATTCGGTCCCCGAGCTGTTCAAGAGCTGCGACTGCGGCCGCTGGCCTCCCGTGCGAACGTCCGGTAGTTACTCGCGATGTCCAGGGCCGGATCATAGCGAAGCAGGCCCAGATCGATTCCGGCAGGCGGCGCGGGCTGTCCAGCACCGATGCGGCCCGGATCCGCCAGCTGGAACGGGAGAACGCCGAGCTCCGCCGCGCGAATGCGATCTTGCGCACTGCGAGTGCTTTTTTCGCCTCAGAGCTGGGCCACCGCTGACCACCGTGATCGCTTACATCGATGAGCATCGTGGCCAGTTCGGGGTCCAGCCGGCCTGCAGGATCCTGAGGGAACACGGCGTGGCGATCGCGCCCGGCACCTATTACGCGGCCAGAAAGCGCCCGCCATCAGCGCGAGCGGTGCGCGATGCCTGGCTCCTGGCCGAGATCACGCGGGTGCACAAGGAATCCGGCGAGGTCTACGGCGCCCGCAAGGTGTGGCTTCAGGCTGGTCAGCGATCACCTGGCCGAGCGCGGAGAGGGCCTGCGCGCGCTGGGCCGTGGTGGCCCGGACGTGATCGAGGTCGTCCCGTTCAGCTAGCCGCAGCATGATCGCCTCCGACAAGCCGGCGATGCAGCGGCCCAGCACCGGAACGGGCACCGCCGCCGTGCGCGGCGAGGCGAGGACGTCAGCGCCTGGCGCCTCGTCAGCGACGCTCACCACCACCGTCCGGGCCAGATCCCGCAGCGCCTCATCGGTCAGGTAGCGCCGCGCAGTCGCGGGCGTGACCCGCATCTGCGTGGCGACCCACTGCACGCGTTCCCGGATCAGCTCAGCCGCCGACACCCTGGAGGTGTCCATGCCGTACTCGCCGAGCAAAGCCAGCAGCACATCGACCTTGTCATCCAGCCAGGTACGCCGCTGGCCTGCCACGCCATCCTCCCCGGCACCGCCGCCTCGGCCGCCGCCAGCGACAGGGCCCGCCAGGCGCCCGCGGCAGCCGGCAGCGGGGCTGCCCCGGCTGCACGCGGAGTCTTCCACGTATCCGGCCAGCGGGCCAGCAGCCCGCGCCTGGTCGTGCGGTCTTCCGGACCCACGTCATGCCGGGCCGCTCTGTCCACCGCGGCTGACGCCTCGCAGGTACCTCCGGCGGACCTGGGATATACCCGTGATAGACCTGGGATCGCCAGATGCCGCAGCTGTCGTGCCAGCCGGACTCCGGGCAGGTTCATCCCTCGCATGTCGGCAGGGCACGGACTGTCGTGGTCATGCGGCGGATTCAGTCCGCTGGGATGCGGCCGTGTCGCGGGGCTCGGCGGGAGCAGCCCTGATGAAGATGACCACCCGGCGGCGTGCATTGCTGTCCCGTTGGCGTGCGGGGACTCCTGACGGTGCGCCTGCCAGCGGGTCTCACTCTGCGTGACACCATCGGAAGGGCCGTCCCTGGCCCGTGATCGCCACGGCGGGACGGCGGTCGGCGGTGCCGGGCGAGGGAGGAGCCCGACTTTGACAAGCCCGGAGCGACTAGGTCCGGACTGCCGAGCAAACGTGGAGCAAACATGCCCCGGAAATGACCATCGACGAGTCTAAAGGGTTAGTAAAAACCCCAGGTCAGGACGGGTGCGCCGCCAGGGACTTGAACCCCGAACCCGCGGATTAAGAGTCCGCTGCTCTGCCAATTGAGCTAGCGGCGCTTGAG
>JASHUI010000580.1:0-3986 GCA_030040095.1 Streptosporangiaceae bacterium
GCGGCGGCAAAGACGGGCCAGACGCTAAACCCCTGGGGAAGGTACCGCTGGCCGAAGGGGACCGCGAAGACCAGTGCGTACACCAGCGCGATACCGGTCACGTACCACCACGGCGGCCGCATCCGGTCCGCCAGCCGGCTCCGCTGCACCCGCAGCAGCTCCAGCGCCGCCGGGTCTCTTGCCACGTCGCGCATTGAGGCTCCTCTGGCATGTACTTTCTATTAAGAAAGTACATGCCAGACCCGCGAACGGCAAGCCAGAGCCCGAATAGGGTCGTCCGATATCGGCCCCGCCATCGCGCTCAGCCCTGGTGGTCGTCGACGAGGTGGAACTCCACCCGGTACAGCAGCGTCTCGTCGGCGACCGGGCCCGCGTGGGCGGCGCGCCGGCGCAGCGACTCCCGGTCCGGTTCGCCGGACCGGCGCACGTCGGACGCGGTGATGGCGGCGAAAGGCACCAGTTCGACGGAGTCGATCTCGATGTGCGCCGGGCCCACCGGGTACCGGCCGCCGGCCCGTACCTTCGGCCGTCGCCAGAGCCGGAACGAGACCGTGATGTCGCCCGCGATCACGTCGGGCCGCAGGTCCCTGCTGAACTCCATGAGCGCAGGCTACGGCACGGGCACCCGGACCCGGCTGCGCCAGCGGTCGGCCCGGCGGTCGGCCAGGACCTGCCGCACCACGTTGCGGCCCGGGATGCCGGTCACGCCGCCGCCGCCGTGGGTGGCCGAGCCCGCCTGGTACAGGCCGCGGACCGGCGTGCGCAGGTCGGCGTAGCCGGCCGCGGGCCGGGCGTGGAACATCTGGCCCAGGCTCAGCTCGCCGTGGAAGATGTTGCCGCCGACCAGCCCGTACTCCTCCTGCATCTGGTGCGGGCCGATCACCTGGCGGTGCAGGATCGAGTCGGTGAAGCCGGGCGCCACCGCCTCGACCCGGGCGATCACCCGGTCGGCGTACGCGTCCAGTTCACCCTGGTGCGGTGCGTTCGCATACTGGTGCGGCACCCACTGAGTGAACATGGACATAACGTGCCGGCCCGGGGGCGCCAGGGAGTCGTCGAACACGCTCGGGATGCAGATATCGGCGAACGGCAGCGACGACGGGCGGCCCGACACCGCCTCCTGGAACGCGTGCTCGATGTCGTCGAGGCTCTCGGCCAGCACGATCGTCCCGCCGTGCACCTGCGGGTCGAAGTCGGGATGGCTGGCGAACACCGGCAGCCTGCCCAGCGCGAGGTTGATCTTCACGGTGCCGCTGCGGGTCTGCCAGCCCCGGATGTCGTCGACGAACCCGGCCGGAAGCCCGGCCGGGTCGAGCAGCCGCAGGAACGAGATCTGCGGGTGCGCCGTGGTGACCACGACCGGTGCGTCGATGTCTTCGCCGCTGGCCAGCGTCACCCCGGTCACCCGCCCGGCCCGGGTGCGGATCCTGGCCACCTCGGCGTCGGCGCGGATCTCGGCGCCGAACGAGCGGGCCGCGGCGGCCAGGGCCTGGGTCACCCCGCCCATGCCGCCGCGCGGGAAGCCCCACGCTCCCGTCTGCCCGTCGGTGTCGCCGATGTGATGGTGCAGCATCACATAGGCCGTGCCGCTGGACCGGGGCCCGGCCCAGGTGCCGATCACCCCGGACACCGAGAGCACGCCGCGCAGCGCGTCGCTGTCGAAGTAGTGCTCGACCAGGTCGGCGATGCTGCCGGTGAGCAGGCGGGTGGCGTCGACCGCGCCGCGCTGGTCGAGCTTGCGCAGGTGCCGCAGCAGCAGTCCCTGGCGCCACAGGTCCTGCGGCCGCCGGGACCCGAGCCGGGGCGGGATCTCGTCCAGCAGCGGCCCGAGGACGGCCCCCAGGCGGGCCAGGTGCGCCTGGTAGCGCTCGTAGGCGGCGGCGTCGGCGGCCGAGAACTTCGCGATCTGGGCGCGGCGCCCGGCCGGGTCGTCGGGCAGGCTCAGATAACGCCCGTCGGCCCTGGGCGCGAAGTACGGCCCCTGCGGGAACACGTGATAGCCGTGGCTGACCAGCCGCAGGTCGGCGACCAGCCCGGGCGGCAGCAGCGAGACCACGTACGACAGCGAGGTCACGGTGTAGTCCGGCCCGAACGGGTGCTCGCTCACCGCCGCGCCGCCGACCACGCCGCGGCGCTCGCAGACCAGCGTGCTCAGCCCGCCGCGGGCCAGGTACGCGGCGGCGACCAGCCCGTTGTGTCCCCCGCCGATCACCACCGCGTCCCGGCTGGCGGTCACTTGTAGCGCCTGCCGTGCAGCACCCTGGCCAGGTTCAGGATCTTGCGCATGTCCTGCTCGGTACGTGAGAACGAGGTCAGGTTGACCGGAGGCTTCATCCGCTGCCTGGTAATCGACTTCGGCCGGGCGAACTCCCGCAGCCCGTCGGCGCCGTGGATCCGGCCGAACCCGGAGTCGCCGGAGCCGCCGAACGGCAGCGCGGGCACGCTGGCGAACGCGATCACCGAGTTGACCGAGGTCATCCCGCTGCGCAGGGACCGGGCCGCGGCCATCGCCGCCTTCTTGTTCCGGGCGAACACCGACGCGCCGAGTCCGTAACTGCTGTTGTTGGCCATCCGGACGCCCTCGTCGAGGTTCGCCACCGGGGCGACCGTGACCGTGGGCCCGAAGGTCTCCTCGCAGACCGCCCGGCTCTCCTCCGGCACGTCGGTGAGGATCACGGGGCCCACGAACGGCTTGCGGATGCTGGCGAGCCCGCCGACGACCGGCCGTGCCCCCCGGGCCAGCGCGTCCGCGATATGCCGTTCGACCACGTCGATCTGGCTGGGCAGGGTCATCGGCCCGTAGTCGGCCTCGCGGTCCTCACCGGGGCGGACCACGGACATCCGGTCGGCCAGCTTGTCCAGGAAGGAGTGGTAGACGTCCTCGGCCACGTAGACGCGCTCGATGCCGACGCAGGTCTGGCCGGCGTTGGACAGCGCGCCCCAGGCGGCGGCGTCGGCCGCCGCGTCGAGGTCGGCGTCGGCGGCCACGAGCAGCGCGTCCTTTCCGCCGCACTCCGCGACCATCGGGGTCAGGTTCTCGGCACACGCCGCCATGACTTTCTTCGCGGTGGCGGCCGACCCGGTGAACGCGATCTTGTTGACCCTGCTGCGGGCCAGGTGCTCGCCGGTGGCGCCCGCGCCGGTGATCAGCTGCAGCACCGGTACCTCCGGGACCACCTCGGCGAACGAGCTGACCAGCCAGTCGCCGACCGCCGGGGTGAACTCGCTGGGCTTGAAGACCACCGCGTTGCCGGCCGCCAGCGCGTACGCGATCGAGCCCATCGGCGTGAACACCGGGTAGTTCCACGGGCCGATGACGCCGACCACGCCGAGCGGCTGGTATTCCACGGTGGCGGCCTGGTTGATGGCCACGATGCCGCTGCGGACCCGGTGCGGGCGCAGGACCCGGTGGGCGTGGCGGGCGGCCCAGTCGATGTGCACGATCGCGAGCAGGATCTCCAGCTGGGCGTCGGCCAGCGGCTTGCCGGTCTCGGTGTGCACGAGCTCGGCCAGGCGCCCGATGTACCGGGTGATGTGCGACTTCCAGGCCAGCAGCCTGGTCCGGCGTTCCTTCCAGGACAGGCCCGCCCACCAGGCGGCGGCGGGGCGGGCGAGGTCGACGACCTCGGCCACGTCGTCCTCGCCGAACACCGGGAAGGTGGCGATCACCTCCGAGGTGGCGGGATTGTGCGTCTCGAAGGTCCCGGCGGGCCGTGCGGGGCCCGTGGTCCGCAGCGTCGTGACCATGGTCGTGCACCACCGTTCTGTGCGGCGTAAGTTCGTGCCTGACTGAAAAGCTACCGGAGAGGGCCCATGACGCAGGAGCCAGCCGCTGTCGGCGGCCCGGGGGAACCCCGGCCCGGGGAGCCGCAGGCCGACCTGCACTGGCTCCGCGAGGCCATCGAGCTGTCCCGGCGCTGCCCGCCGTCGTCGGGCGCGTTCTCGGTGGGAGCGATCCTGGTCTCCGGCGACGGCCAGGTGATCGC
>JASHUI010000581.1:0-4472 GCA_030040095.1 Streptosporangiaceae bacterium
GCCGCCCCGCCCGGCGGCGTGACGAAGGTCGCCGCGGCCCGGGCCAGCGGGACCGTCGTCTTCGCCACGCCCGAACTGGTCGGCGCCGACGGCGCCGACGATGATCTCAAGCGCCGCAAGGCACGCAAGGAGGCCGGCGTCACGGCCATCCTGCATGAGTCCGGGCCGGTCCGTTACTGGGACCACGACCTCGGCCCGGACACGCTGCGGCTGCAGGCCGGCCAGGTGCCCGGGGGGGACGAGGACCCGCTACAGGCCCGCGGCCTCACCCCGGAACCGGGACGGGCCCTGGACGAGAACTCGTTCGAGGTCACCCCGGACGGCACCCGCGTGGTCACCGGCTGGACGGTGCGGGACGAAATCGGGGACGCCTGCGACGAGATCCACGTCATCGACGTGGCGACCGGCGAGCGCCGGGTGCTGCTGGCCGCGGCCGGCTACGACTTCGGCAAGCCCACGATCTCACCGGACGGCCGCTTGGTCGCCTCCATCCGGACGGCGCACGACAGCTACGACACCCCCGGTGACGTCACCCTGGTCGTCGCCGCGCTCGACGACGCGGGGGCCGAGGGCCCGGAGGTCAGCCCCCGGGTTGGCACCGACCTGCTGGCCGGCTTCGACCGGCGCCCGGTGGACGCCGCCTGGGCCTCGGATGGCGGTTCGGTCTACTTCACCGCCGACGACCAGGGCCGGCGGCCGGTGTTCCGTGCCGACCTGGCCAGCGGGCAGGTCGGCCGGCTGACCGCCGACCACGGCGCCTACGAGCACCTGTGCCCCGCGCCGGACGGCCGCTTCCTCTACGCGCTGCGGTCGGCGATGGACGAGCCGTACACCCCCGTCCGCCTGGACCCGGCCGCCCCGGGCAGCGAGCCGCTCCGGCTGGCCAGCCCGGGAAGCCCGCTCGAGCTGCCGGGACGGCTGGAGGAGATCGAGACCACGTCGGACGACGGTGCCCGGGTCCGCGCCTGGCTGGTGTTGCCGGACACCGCGGCGCCGGGCTCGCCCGCCCCGCTGCTCCTGTGGGTCCACGGCGGACCGGTGATGAGCTGGAATTTCTGGTCCTGGCGCTGGAACCCGTGGCTGATGGCCGCCCAGGGGTACGCGGTGCTGATGCCCGACCCTGCCCTGTCGACCGGCTACGGGCAGGCCTTCATCGCCCGGGGTCACGGGCAATGGGGCGGCCAGCCCTACCGGGACGTCATGGCGATCACCGACGCGGCGGTGGCCCGGCCCGACATCGACTCCGGCCGCACCGCGATGATGGGCGCCTCCTACGGCGGCTACATGGCCAACTGGATCGCCGGCCACACCGACCGGTTCCGGGCCATCGTCAGCCACGCCGGGCTCTGGGCCCTGGACCAGATGTTCGGCACCACCGACCTGCCGTCCTACTGGCGGCGGGTCTTCGGCGACCCGGCCGTGCAGCCCGCCCGTTACCTGGCCGGCTCGCCGAACCTGCAGGCCGGCCAGATCCGCACGCCGATGCTGGTGATCCACGGCGCGAAGGACTACCGGGTCCCGGTGGGCGAGGCGCTGCGGCTGTGGTGGGACGTCCGGGGCCGGGTGCCGGAGGTCAGGTTCTTGTACTTCCCCGACGAGAACCACTGGATCTTGAACCCGGGGAGCGTGACGGTCTGGTACGAGACCGTTCTCGCCTTCCTCGCCCAGCACGTGCTCGGCGAGCCGTGGCGGCGGCCTGAACTGCTGTGACCAGTGCCAAGATGGGCAGGTGACCCGCGCTCAGCTCGACAAGAGGCCCGGCGACGTCGCCGCGATGTTCGACAGCCTGGCCGACCGCTACGACCTGCTCAACGACGTGCTGTCCGGAGGCCAGGACCGCTACTGGCGCCGGGTCGTGGCCGCGACGGTCGGCGCCCGGGCCGGCGACCTGGTGCTCGACGTCGCGGCCGGCACCGGCACCTCGGCGCGGACGTTCACCGGGGCCGGGGCGCACTGCGTGGCGTGCGACTTCTCGCTCGGCATGCTGCGGGCCGGGGCGAGCAAGCCCGCCCCCCGGGTCGCCTTCGTGGCCGGTGACGCGCTGGACCTCCCGTTCGCCGACGAGTCGTTCGACGTGGCGACGATCTCGTTCGGCCTGCGCAACCTGCACGATCCCGGCGCGGGCCTGGCCGAGATGCTCCGGGTGACCAGGCCCGGCGGCCGGCTGGTGGTGTGTGAGTTCAGTCACCTGGCCTCGCCGAGGCTGGACGCCCTGTACTCCAGGTACCTGGCCTCGGCGCTGCCCGCGGTGGCGCGGCGGCTGTCGCACAACGCCGACGCCTACGGCTATCTGGCCGAGTCGATCGCCGACTGGCCCGCCCAGAAGGAGCTCGCCCGGCGCATCTGGGCCGCCGGGTGGCAGGCGGTCAGCTGGCGGAACCTCAGCCTGGGCGCGGTCGCCGTGCACACCGCGCGGCGGTCCGGCCGTCCCGGACGCGGAAGCAGTGCGGATTCGGTCTAGACTGCGGGAAGGCACTTGTGAAGCTGTTCACAAGACAGTCAGGACTCCTCTCGTGACCCAGCAAGCTCCCCCCGAGATCACCAAGGACCTGGCCGCGCAGACGGCGGACGTGATCGTCGTCGGCAGCGGCCCGGCAGGCTCGTCGACGGCCTTTCACCTGGCCACGGCGGGCCTGGATGTGCTGGTCCTGGAGAAGAGCCATTTCCCGAGGGAAAAGGTCTGCGGCGATGGCCTGACTCCGCGCGCGGTCAAGGCGCTGACCGGGATGGGCGTGCCGATCCCCGAGGGTGACGGCTGGCTGCGCAACAAGGGCCTGCGGATCATCGGCGGCGGCGGCCGGATCGAGTTGCCCTGGCCGGACCTGTCCAGCTACCCCGGCTTCGGCCTGGTCCGCACCCGGCTCGACTTCGACGAGATCCTGGCCCGGCACGCGCAGAAGGCCGGGGCCCGGCTGCTGGAAGGGGTCACCGTGACCGGTCCGGTGCGGGACGACCGCACCGGACGTGTCGTCGGGGTGAGCGCCCAGCAGAACGTCAACGGCGAGAAGATTGAACGCGACGTCCGCGGGCGAATCGTGGTGGCCGCCGACGGCAACTCCTCGCGGCTGTCGGTAGCGATGGGCCTGCGCAAGCGAGACGACCGTCCGCTCGGGGTTGCGGTCCGTACCTACTACTCCAGCCCGCGGCACGACGACGACTATCTGGAGGCCTGGCTGGACCTCTGGGACGGCAGCAAGCTGCTGCCCGGTTACGGCTGGATCTTCGGCATGGGCGACGGGACCAGCAACGTGGGGCTCGGGCTGCTGAACACCTCCGAGGCGTTCGGCCACATCGACTACCGGACGCTGCTGCGCCGCTGGCTGGCCGGGATGCCGGCCGAGTGGGGCCTCACCGAGGAGAACCGGAAGGGGCCGGTGCGCGGCGCGGCGCTGCCGATGGGCTTCAACCGCACCCCGCACTACCTGGGCGGGCTGCTGCTGGTCGGCGACTCCGGCGGCATGGTCAACCCGTTCAACGGCGAGGGCATC
Organism: Streptosporangiaceae bacterium; assembly: GCA_030040095.1. Classification (GTDB taxonomy): domain Bacteria; phylum Actinomycetota; class Actinomycetes; order Streptosporangiales; family Streptosporangiaceae; genus JASHPR01. The sequence continues at coordinate 3,489 of JASHUI010000581.1, forward strand.
GCCTATGCGATGGAGGCGGGCGAGATCGCGGCCCGGGTGATCGTCCAGGCGCTGGCCCGGCCGACCGCCGCGGGCGCCGAGGCCGTGCTGGCCACCTATCCCAGGGAGCTGAAGGACGCCTGGGGCGGTTACTACACGCTGGGCCGCACCTTCGTGCATATGATCGGCCACCCGAAGTTCATGCGGTTTGCGACCAGGCACGGGGTGAAGCGCCCCTATGTGATGCGATTCACGATGAAGCTGCTCGGCAACCTGACCGAGGCCAGGGGCGGCGACGCGGTCGATCGCGTGCTCAATGCCCTGTCTAAGATGACCCCGGCGGCTTAACGGTGACCCGCAACGGCAAGGAGGTGAAGCGGTGCTGAGCCTGTACGTACCGATCTTGGTGCTGGCGGCGCTGGCCGCGGTCTTCGCCGTTTTCTCGTTGGTCATGGGTGCTCTGGCCGGCCCCAAACGCTGGAACCGGGCCAAGCTAGAGGCCTACGAGAGCGGCATCGAGCCCACTCCGGGAAACACCGGCACCAAATTCCCGGTGAAGTATTACCTGACGGCGATGCTGTTCATCGTCTTCGACATCGAGATCATCTTCTTGTACCCGTGGGCCGTCGCCTTCGACCGGCTCGGGGTGTTCGGCCTAGTCGAGATGGTCACGTTCGTCGCCGCTGTCCTTGTCGCGTACGCCTATGTGTGGCGGCGCGGCGGTCTGGAATGGGACTAGCCCATGGGCTTGGAAGAGAACCTGCCGAGCGGCATCCTGCTGACGACGGTAGAGAAGCTGGCCGGCTACGCGCGCAAGAGCTCGGTCTGGCCGGCCACGTTCGGGCTGGCGTGCTGCGCCTTCGAGCTGATGTCCGCCGGAGGCCCGCGCCACGACCTGGCCAGGTTCGGCATGGAGCGGGCGTCCAACACGCCGCGGCAGGCGGACCTGATGATCGTGGCCGGGCGGGTGAGCCAGAAGATGGCGCCGGTGCTGCGGCAGATCTA
>JASHUI010000582.1:0-4984 GCA_030040095.1 Streptosporangiaceae bacterium
CGGCGGCATGCCGTAGGTCATCATGATCGCAGCGGCGTACCGGTCCTGTAGTTCTTCCGTCGCGGTCATCGGATCCTCCTGGTCACATCCCGCGCCTATTCGGTCTGCTGGTCCGGCACGACCATGGTGCCGATCCCGGAATCGGTGAATATCTCGAGCAGGATGGCGTGCGGCAGCCGCCCGTCGAGCACGTGCGCCCGCGGCACGCCGCCCCGGACCGCGGTCAGGCAGGCCTCCATCTTCGGGATCATCCCGCCGCCCAGCCGGGGCAGCATCGCGGCCAGTTCGGCCGCGTCGAGCTGGCTGATCACCTCGCTGGGCCGGTCGGTGGCGGCCCGGTCCGCGGCCTCGCGTGTAGCCGGCCAGTCGGCGTACAGGCCGGCCACATCGGTCAGCAAGACCAGCTTCGCGGCCGCGAGCGCGACCGCGACCGCGGCGGCGGCGGTGTCGGCGTTGACGTTGAAGATCTCTCCGTCCGCGCCCCGTGCGACGCTGGAGATGACCGGGATGCGGCGGTCGGCGATCAGGGCCCGGACCGCCCCCGGATCGACGGTGCGGATCTCGCCGACCTGGCCGAGGTCGACCGGGGCCCCGTCGACGGTGGCCCTGGCCCGGGTGGCGGTGAGCAGGTTGGCGTCTTCCCCGGACATCCCGACCGCGAACGGCCCGTGCCGGTTGATCAGCCCCACCAGGTCCCGGTTCACCTGCCCGGTGAGCACCATCCGCACCACGTCCATCGTCTCCGGCGTGGTCACCCGCAGCCCGCCCGCGAACGTGCTCGGGATGCCCAGCCGGTCGAGGTGCTCGCTGATCTGCGGTCCGCCGCCGTGCACCACCACCGGGCGCAGCCCCGCGTATCGCAGGAACACCACATCCTGCGCGAACGCGAAGCACAGGGCCTCGTCGGTCATCGCGTGCCCGCCGAACTTGATCACGACGGTCGCGCCGTGGAACCGCTCCAGCCAGGGCAGCGCCTCGATCAGCGTCGCGGCCTTGGCCAGCGCGCCGGTCTCGTTGCCGGTCGTCGCGGTCACGTCGAGTACGCCGAGTTCTCGTGCACGTACTGGGCGGTCAGGTCGGTGGTGCGGATCGTGGCCGAGTGCGACCCGGCCGACAGGCTGACGACGATGCTGACGTCTCTGGGCCGCAGGTCGACGCGGGACCGGTCCTCGGCCGCGAACCCGTCGCGGCAGACCCAGATCCCGTTGATGGCCACGTCCACCCGGTCGGGCTCGAAGGCCGCGGCCGTGGTGCCCGCGGCGGCCAGCACACGGCCCCAGTTCGGGTCCTCGCCTCCGAGGGCGCACTTGAGCAGGTTGCACCGGGCAATGGCCCGGCCGACGGCCACCGCGTCGTCCTGGCTGGCGGCACCGGTCACCTCGATGTCGATCGCCTTGCTCGCGCCCTCGGCATCCAGTTGCATCTGCCTGGCCAGGTCCGCGCAGGCCCGGGTCAGCAGCGCGGTGAACTCACCGGGGTCCGGCCGGACCCCGGACGCGGCGCTGGCCAGCAGCAGCACGGTGTCGTTGGTGGACATGCATCCGTCGGTGTCCAGCCGGTTGAATGTGACCTCGACGGCCTCGCGCAGCGCCGCGTCCAGGCCCGCTGCAGGCAGGTCCGCGTCGGTGGTGAGCACCGCGAGCATGGTCGCGAGCCCCGGCGCCAGCATCGCGGCCCCCTTGGCCATGCCGCCGACCGTGTACCCGGGGCCGGGCACCCGGCAGGTCTTCGGGACCGTGTCGGTGGTCCTGATCGCGTCCGCGGCGGCGAGCCCTCCGTCGGCCGAGACGGCCCCGGCCGCCTCGGCGACGCCCGGCAGCAGGCGGTCCATGGGCAGCCGCTCCCCGATCAGCCCGGTCGAACAGACCGCGATCTCTCCCGCCGACACGGCCAGCGCCCCGGCCAGCCGCTCGGCCGTGTGGTGGGTGTCGGCGAACCCGTCCGGCCCGGTGCAGGCGTTCGCGCCGCCCGAGTTGAGCACGACGGCCCGGACCAGGCCGCCGGCCACGACCTGCCGGGTCCAGAGCACCGGCGCGGCCTGGATCCGGTTGGACGTGAACACCCCGGCGGCCGCGTAGGACGGGCCGTCGTTGACGACCACCGCCAGGTCCGGCTGCCCGGACCGCTTGATCCCGGCCTTGACCCCCGCCGCCCGGAACCCGGCGGCCGCTGTGACGGTCACTGTGCCTTCCCCGCTCCGGTCACGGAGACACCCCGCAGGCGGTCAGGCCGGCCGTCTCCGGCAGGCCGAGCATGAGGTTGGCGTCCTGGATGGCCTGACCGGCGGCGCCCTTGCCGAGGTTGTCGATGGCCGCCACGACCGTGACCCGGCCGGTCCTGGTGTCGGCCGCGGCCTGGAGGTGCACACCGTTCGACCCGGCCACCGCGGCCGTGGTCGGCCAGCGGCCTTCGGGCAGCAGGCAGACGAACGGCTCGTCGGCATACGCCTCGGCCAGGGCCTCACGTACCAGGGCGGTGGCCGGCCCTGAGGTGCCGGGCGCCAGCCGCGCCGTGCAGGTGGCCAGGATCCCGCGCGGCATCGGCGCCAGCACCGGGGTGAAGCTGACCGTCACGCCGCCGGGCCCGGCGGCCTCCGAGAGCGCCTGCTCGATCTCCGGCGTATGCCGGTGCGTGCCGCCCGCCTGGTACGCGCAGACCGCGCCCATCACCTCGCTGGCCAGCAGCTCCCTCTTGGGCGCCCGTCCGGCGCCGGAGGTGCCGGACGCGGCCACGATGACGATGTCCTCCGGCTCGACCAGGCCCGCGGCCAGCGGTGGCGCCAGCGCGAGGATCGCCGCGGTCGCATAGCACCCCGGGACCGCGACCCGCGCGGCGGCCGCGATCCGCTCTCGCGCACCGGGCAGCTCGGGCAGGCCGGTGACCCAGCGGCCCGGGTGCGGGCCCGGGTAGTGCCTGGCCCAGGCCGCCTCGTCGGTCAGGCGGAAGTCCGGGCCAAGATCGACGATCTTGACGTCCTGACCCAGGCGGCCGCTCAGTGCCGCGGACTCGCCCGCCGGCAGCGCGAGGAACGTCAGGTCGCAGCCGGATTCGGGCACGGTCTCGGCCGCGTCGAAGGCGCGCCCGGCCAGCGCCGGCACGCCTGCCAGATGGGGGTGCAGCTCCGCGATCGGCCGGCCCGCGTTGCTGTCAGCGGCGACCGGGCCCAGCTGGAGATCGGGATGACCGGCGAGCAGCCGGAGCAGCTCCCCGCCCGCGTATCCGCTGCCGCCGACCACCGCCACCCGCGCGCCCATAAGCCACCGACCCTGAGTCCATCGTGTCCGCCGTCCAGGCCGCGCCAGCCCTTCCCGCCCGTCGCGACTCGTTGAATTATTATGCAGTTAACTGAGGAATTATGCAATCGATCAGGTCCGTCGCCAGAATCCGCCGCCGCGCCCGGGAGTCCGGCTGGCCGCGCGAATCGTTGAGGGTTAGCCGCCCGGAAAGTGGGGAGTCGGCTTGGGCCCCGGGCATGTCTGCGGGCATGATGAGGGGCGCGGAGAGGAGACGGCCATGCGCGTTCGCCGGCCGCCGGCCGAGGCCAGCGAGGGGCTGACCGCCACGTTGTGCGGCATCGCGGTCGCCGCGATGCTGCTGATCGCGGTCAGTGGCTGCGGGTCACCGCGATCGTCGTCCACGGCGGGCGGGAAGACGACCGGAGCGACGAGCACCATGACCGCGTGCGGGACGACCAAGACCGCGGCCAACGTCCCGGTCAACATCCAGATTGCCCGCGGCCAGGTGCCGTGTTCCGTGGCGCTGACCGTCGAGCGCGACTACGCCAAGGCGATACTGTCCGGCCAGGTGCCCGGGACTGGCGGCGGCGCCCCGGTGCGCGTGCAAGGCTGGACCTGCCAGGGGTTCGCCACGCCGGTCGTGCTCCGGACCGGGCAGGCGTCCGAGTGCGTGGACGGCGGCAAGGAGATCCTGGCGATCCTGCCCAACCCCAGCTAGCCCCGCCGAACGGGAGGCCAGCCATGCCGGGCACTCCGGTCGCGGTCCGCCACACCGACGTTCCGACGTCCCGGCTGCGGACCCACGTGCTCACCGCCGGCCCGTCCGACGCTCCGGTGCTCGTGCTGGTGCACGGCAACGTGTCGTCGGGGCGGTTCTTCGCCCCGGCCATGAGCGTGCTGGCCGGGCAGTTCCGGTGCCTGGCACCTGACCTGCGCGGCTTCGGGCTCTCCGAGAGGCTCCCCGTGGACGCCAGGCGCGGGGTCCGCGACTTCGCCGACGACCTGTACGCGCTGCTCACCGAGGGCGGGCTGGTGCCCGACGGGCAGCGGCTGCACCTGCTCGGCTGGTCCCTGGGCGGCGGCGTGGTGCTGCAGTACGCGATCGACCACCCCGGCGCCGTGGCCTCGATCGTGCTGGAGAACCCGGTATCGCCGTACGGCTTCGGCGGCACTCGCGACCTGGCCGGCGCGCCCTGCTGGCCGGACTTCGCCGGCTCCGGCGGCGGCACGGCCAACCCCGACCTGGTCCGCAGGCTCGCCCAGGGCGACCGGGGCCGGGACGCGCCCACCTCGCCGCGCCAGGTGCTGACCACCCTGTACGGCAAGCCGCCGTTCGAGCTCCCGGCCGGGCTCGAGGACGAGCTGGTCGACGGGATGCTGCAGATGGCCACCGGCGACGACTTCTATCCCGGCGACGCGACCTCCTCGCCGAACTGGCCGGGAACGGCTCCCGGCACCCGGGGCGTGAACAACGCGATCTCGCCGAAGTATTGCGACGTTTCCGGCTTCGCCGACATCGCCGGCCGGCCGGACGTGCTCTGGGTGCGCGGGGACAGCGACCAGATCGTGTCCGACGCCTCGCTCGTCGACCTGGGCCAGCTCGGCCTGCTGGGCGCGGTGCCGGGCTGGCCCGGCCCGGAGGTCTACCCGCCGCAGCCCATGGTCGGCCAGATGCGCGCCGTCCTGGACCGGTACCGCGCGGCGGGCGGGACTTACCGGGAGCACGTGCTGGCGGACTGCGGGCACTC
>JASHUI010000583.1:0-6218 GCA_030040095.1 Streptosporangiaceae bacterium
GCCGGTGTCGTGGCCCAGCTCGCGGCCTCGGCGGCCGGGCGGGCGTAGGGCCGCTGGTAGTCCAGCAGGCCGTCGCCCATGTCGCCGGTCAGCAGGCCCGGCAGGTCCACGATCCAGATCTGCCGGGCGGCCGCGGCCTGGTCCAGCCCGTCGCGGGTCATCTGGTCGCGGATCTGGTCGGCGATGCCGACCCCGGCGGTGCCGCCGCCGAAGATGACCACCTTCTGGCCGCGCCACCGGGTGCCGGTGACCTTCACCGCGTTGAACAGGCCCGCCATGACCACCGCGCCGGTGCCCTGCATGTCGTCGTTGAAGATCCGGTACCGGTCCCGGTAGCTGACCAGGATCCGCCGGGCGTTGCCCGCGCCGAAGTCCTCAAAATGCAGCAGCGCGCCGGGGAACAGCGACGACGCCGTCTCCAGGTACTCGGCGATGAACGCGTCGTAGGCGGCGCCGCGAACCCGCGAATGCCGGTTGCCCAGGTACAGCGGGTCGTTCAGCAGCCCCTCGTTGTTGGTGCCCACGTCCAGCGACACCGGGATCACCCGGCGCGGGTCGATGCCGGCCGCGGCCGTGTAGACCGCCAGCTTGCCGACCGCGATCTCGATCCCGCCCACGCCCCAGTCACCGATGCCGAGGATCTCCTCGGCGTCGCTGCAGACGATCAGATCCACGTCACCGGGCCCGAGCTTGAGCGTGGCGAAGGCCTTCTCCATGTCGTCCGGCGCGTCGATCGACAAGAACACCCCGCGCGGGCGCCGGTATTCGAGCGAGTACCGTTCGATCGCCTCGCCCACCACGGGGTCGTAAGCGATCGGCAGCAGCTCCGCCAGGTGATCGCCCAGCAGCTTGTAGTACAGCACCTCGTTGCGGTCGTGCAGATCCTCCAGGTACACGTTCTTAGCGAGGTCGGTCGGCTGATGGTGCAGCTGCTGATAGGCGCGGTGCGCCTGTTCCTCCAGGCTCAGCACCGCCGAGGGCAGCCGCCCGGTCAGGCCGAGCGCCTCCCGCTCCTCCCGCGTGAACGCCACTCCCCGGTTCTGGAGCGGATCCTCGAGCACGGCAGGCAAAGTCGGCGACACGCCGCTCATGGTCATGGACGTTCCCCCCTGCTGCATGGTCGTGGACGTTCCCCCCGCTGCGGCTGCGTTCCCCGTCAACTCGCCTGCCGGGGCGTTAATACCCAAGATCGCTGCGCCCGTATCAGTCCCCGGTCACGCCCGGCGCGGCAGGCGGCCGATCGCCCGCCTGCCTCATCCGCGCCGGGCGCCGGCGATCAGCCCGGCGGCGTTGGCGCCGAAGAGCCGGCCGAGCGTCTGCGGCTTCAGGCCCATCGCGCGCCACTCGGCCAAGGCTCGCGACATCGGGAAGACCGGCCAGTCGGTCGCGAACAGCACCTGGCCCGCCAGCAGCGAGTCAAGGAACCGGCGCATGACCGACCACCCGGTGCCGTCCTCGCCCACGTACTTGGGCGCCAGGCCGCCGAAATCGGCGTACACGTTGGGGTGCTTGCGCATGACCGCGACCAGGTCGCCGGTCCACGGCCAGCCGGCGTGGCAGGCCACGAGCACCAGGTCGGGGAAGTGACAGGCGACCTCGTCAAGCTGCAGCGGGTGGTCGTTGGCGATCGGGTAGGCCGTGGTGTAGTTCACGCCGGTGTGCAGGCAGACGATCAGCCCGAGTTCCTCGCACCGGGCGAAGGCGGGGTAGAGGCGCCGGTCGGTCATCGGCAGCCCGAAGAAGGACGGCTGGGTGTTCACCCCGATCAGGCCGAGCTCGGCCACCCGGGCGACCTGGTCCAGGGTGCGGCGGATGCGCAGCGGCTCGAGCGAGACGGTGCCGAAGCCCGCGAACGTCTGAGGGTCCGCGGCCACCAGCCGCGCGACGGCCTCGTTCAGCTCGTCCGCCGGGTCGCCGAACTCGTACTCGGCGTGCACGACCGCCCTGGCCACGCCCGCGTCGGTCATGTCCCGGCGAAGCTGGGCCAGCGTGCGGTCGCGGTTGGCGCTGAGGTTCAGCACGGCGTCGTACTGCGTGGTGTGCTCGGGCGGCGGCTCCGCCGAGGGTCGCAGCTCGTTCGGCAGCCGCACCCGGAAGTCGATCGTCGTGCCGCTCATGTCCCGATCGCTGACGGTGATCACGAGTTCCCGGCGTCCGGCTCGGCGGTCACGGTGCCGACCAGGCGCCGCATGTCGGCCAGCCAGCGATCGGGGTCGTCGGCCTTGCGGCGCCAGTACTCGGCCACCTCGGGGTGCGGCAGGATCAGGAAGCGCTCGGCGGCCAGGCCCGCGACCACAACCTCCGCCACCTGCTCCGGCTCCAGGATCTGCCCGGAGGCCGCGATGACCTTGCCGCTGAGCAGGCCCGCGTCCAGCGCCGGAGCGAGCATCGGCGTCCGCACGCCCAGCGGGCACAGGACGCTCACCCCGATGCCCCGGCCGCCGTAGGTGATCGCCAGCCACTCGCCGAACGCGACCGCGGCGTGCTTGGTGAGCGTGTAGGGGAGGTCGCCCACCAGGGTGAGCAGCCCGGCCGCCGAGCAGGTCTGCAGCAGGTATCCGCCGCCGCGCTCGAGCATGGACGGCAGCACGGCCCGGGCCGCGTACACGTGGGCCATGGCGTTCACCGCCCAGGCCGAGGCCCAGGCCTCGTCCGCCGCGTCCAGCCCGCCGCCGGTGCCGACCCCCGCGTTCGAGCAGAACAGGTCGACCCGGCCGAACCGGTCCAGCGCGGCGCCGACCAGCGCCTGGACCTGGTCCTCCGCGGTGACGTCGGCGGCGACGGCGAGCGTGGCGGGGCCGGTCGCGCCGATCTCGGCCGCGACCGGTTCCAGCCGGCCGTCGGCCTGGTCGGTCAGGATCAGCCCCTCGGGCCGCTCCGCCGCGAAACGGCGGGCCATGGCGGCGCCGATGCCGCTCGCCGCGCCGGTGATCACAATGACCTTGTCCCGCAGTTCCATGCCCGACCCTCGCCGCCCGCGTCCTCGCGCTGCCCGGCAGCGCCGCTGGGCGTGCATGCTAGGAACCCGCCCGCAAGCCTGTCAATACGGGCTATTCGTCCGCGGCGTCAAAGGAGAAATGGCCGTCGGGGCCGGGCTCGAGGGGCCGGGTCCGCACCACCGCGTCGATGTCGATCGGCCCGTAGATGTGCGGGAACTGCTCGTCCAGGCCCGGCACGGCCTCGAAGCGGACCTCCGACCGCAGCCGGCCGGGGTCGATGACCAGCACCAGAAGGTCGGGCACCCCCTGGTAGAACATGTTCGCTACCCCGGCCACCTGGGCGGCCGTCGAGCCGTGGATGAACCCCTGCTCGGCCAGCGTCAGGCCGCGCGTGGAGATGGCGTACTCGCCGTCGGCCCGCGCCCGCGCCCAGTCGTCGGCCATGGCTATGTGATAGATCAAGCTCACTTCGCAGGAGTCAGGCGAACCCGGCTGGTCCTCGTCTGGCGGTCCCGGTTGGTTGCCGCTAAGCGTAGACCGTTTTGAGCTGCTGGTACGCGGCGATCGCCCCGGGGCCGAGTTCTCGGCCGATGCCGCTGCACTTGACCCCGCCCCACGGGCCGGCCGGGTCGGGCAGGTAGCCGTTGATGCCCATGGTGCCGGTGCGCACCCGCCGGACCACGGCCCTGGCCCGCTCGGGGTCGGCGGTCCACACCGAGCCGCCGAGGCCGTAGTCGGAGTCGTTGGCGATGCGGATGGCGTCATCGGTGTCGGTGTAGCGGATGACCGAGAGCACCGGCCCGAAGATCTCCTCCTGCGCGATCGTCGAATCGTTGTCGACGTCGGCGAACACGGTGGGCTCGACGAACCAGCCGCGGTCCAGGCCCGCGGGCCGGCCGCCGCCGGCGACCAGGCGGGCGCCGTCGCTGCTGCCCTTGGCGATGTAGCGCTCGACGCGGTCCCGCTGGGCCTGCGACACCATCGGCCCGATCAGGGTGGCCGGGTCCAGGGCGTCGCCGACCTTCAGCGACGAGGCGAACGCCGCGATGGTGTCGACGATCTCGTCGTAGCGGGAGCGCGGGGCCAGGATCCGGGTCCCGGCATAGCAGGTCTGCCCGTTGTTGATCAGCGTGGCGGCGAACAGGTTGTTGCCCACGCGGGTGAGATCCAGGTCGGCGTCGTCCAGGATGATCGCCGCGGACTTGCCGCCGAGCTCCAGGCTCACCGGGCGGAGCAGCCGGCCGCACACCTCGGCGATCTGCCGTCCGGCCGCCGTGGAGCCGGTGAAGGCTACCTTGTCGATGTCGTGGTGCTGCACGAGGTACGCGCCGACGTCCCGGCCGCCGGGCACGATGCTGACCACGCCCGGCGGGATGCCCGCCGCCAGCACGGCCTCCGCGAACACGTACGAGTCGAGCACGGTCTCCGGCGACGGCTTGAGCACGATCGTGCACCCGGCGGCGAGCGCCGGCGCGTACTTGAACGAGGCCAGCGTCTGCGGATAGTTCCACGGGACGATGGCGCCGACGACCCCGGCCGGCTCGTGCCGGATGATCAGGTCCCCGCCGAGGAACCTCGGGCGTTCCTCCTCCACCGGTGCGTCGGCAACCAGACCAGCGACGTAGCGCAGCACGCCCACCGCGGTCATGCCCTCGATGCCGACCGACAGCGATATCGGCATGCCGTTCTGCGCGCTGACCAGGCGTCCTACCTCCGCGGCGCGGGCCTCGAGCTCGGCCGCGAGCCGCTCCAGGCTGGCGGCGCGGCGCTGCGGTTCCCAGCCAGACCAGCCCTCCGGGTCGTCGAACGCGCGGCGCGCCGCCGCCACCGCCGCGTCCACGTCGGCTTCCCGCGCCTCGGGGACGGAGCCGATGGGCTCCTGCGTGCTCGCTGATGTCACCGGAATCCGCGCATCGGAACTCGGGCGGACCCATTCGCCGCCGATGAACAGGGAGTCGTAGCTGGCAGACATCGGGCCTCTTCGTGGTCGGGAGTCAGGACGGGACGCTCATGGCGTGGCTTTCGGTGAACTCGAGCAGTCCTTGCCGTCCGAGTTCGCGGCCGATGCCGCTCTGGTTGAACCCGCCGAACGGGGCGCGCTCATCCACGGCGGTGGCGTTGTGGTTGTTGAAGAAGGTCACGCCGGTGCGCAGCTGCCTGGCCACCCTCATCGCGTGCTCGGTGTCGGCTGACCATACCGATGAGCACAGCCCGGACCAGGTGTCGTTGGCGAGGGCAACCGCTTCGGCCTCGTCGTCGTAGGGGATCAGTGGCAGCGCGGGGCCGAACTGCTCCTCTGTAACGATCCCCAGGTCAGGCGCCGGGTCGAGAACGAGCGAGGGGAGGAGGTAGTTGCCGTCGGTGTCGCCGGCGATCTCGCCGCACGTAAGGACCCAGGCGCCGGCCGCGCGCGCCTCGTCGCACAGGCCGGCCACGTAGTCGCGCTGGCGTGCGGTGTTGAGCGGACCCATCGTGGTTCCCGGGTCCAGCCCGGGTCCGACCCGCGTCCCCTCCAGGGCGGCCCGGAGGCCGTCGACGACTTCGCCGAGCCGGCTTCGCGGCAGATACAGCCGCTTGACCGCCATGCAGACCTGTCCCGTGGTCATGAACGTGGCCGAGCTGAGACGGCCGAACGCCGCCTCGTCCAGGTCCGCGTCGGGGAGGATGATCGCCGGGTCGTTGCCGCCGAGCTCGAGGGTGACGTTCGTGAGGGTGGGGGCTGCCATCGCCATGATGCGGCGCCCGCCGCCGACGCTGCCGGTGAAGCAGACGTGCCTCACGCGCGGGTCGCCGACGACGATCGGGCCCAGGATCTCGTCGGCGCCGGTGACGACGTTGAGGACGCCCGGGGGCAGGGACCGCACCACGTGCCGCAGCGTCTGGACCGAGGACAGCGGTGCGGTGGGAGGCGGCTTCACGATCACCGTGTTGCCCGCCATCAGGGCGTACGGCAGGCTCGCCGCGAGGATCGCCAGCGGCCAGTTGAACGGGTAGATGATCGTTACGACGCCGACAGGGACCTTCGCGATCGTGGTCGAGAACGGCGGACCCGAGATCAGCTCGGGCTGGTCCAGCGCCGGCGCGAACTCGGCCGCCTGGTGGAACCGCCCGGTGAAGACATGCAGGTCGATCGCGGCCTCGAACCGGATCTTCCCGTTTTCCCTGGACAGGATGTCCGCGCGCTCGTCGGCGTCGGCGTCGAGGCCGTCGAGCGCCTTGAGCACGATCGCGGTGCGCTCGCTGGCCGACAGCGCCGCCCAGGCCGGCCATGCGTCCTGC
>JASHUI010000584.1:0-7757 GCA_030040095.1 Streptosporangiaceae bacterium
TGGACGGACTACTTCAAGCCGCCCCACTTCGAGAAGTACCCGCAGCTGAGCCAGTTGTTCAACGAGGCGACCAAGCTGGCGGGCGGCGGCGGGGGCACCAAGTCGAGCACGGACCCGGCCGTCGCCGATCGGTTGCTGGCCAAGATCGACGAGATCAGTAAGATCTTCTGGGAGACGAAGCAGGGCTGACGGCGAGGTAGCCAGACGATTGAGCCAGCCGGAGGACCACGCGGGCATAGCCCGGCGCGGTCCTCCGCTGCATCGGGCCCGGAGCCGGCCGGCGGGCCGTGACAGAGTAATCGCTTGCTCGCGGTAAGTTGCAGGCAGAGCTATAGCCCGCGACGACGGGCGGGGGGCGGTGTGGGAGGACACACGTGAGGGAAGAAACGACCACGTCGGCTACTGGTACGGCCGTGACGGGGGCGGCGCGCGAGCCGGCCGCGGACGGGGCGAGTTCACCCAGGACCGGCCAGCCGGGGACGGCGGCGCCCGGGCGGGGCGCAGAACGCCGTGAGGCGCGGGACCAGGTGATCGTGCGCATGCCGGCCGAGGGGGCGTACCTGTCGGTGCTGCGGACCGCGACGGCCGGGCTCGCCGCGCGGCTCGACTTCACGTTGGACGAGATCGAGGATCTGAGGATCGCGGTGGACGAGGCGTGCGCCATGCTGCTGAGCCAGGCCGTGCCGGGCGCCAGCCTGGAGTGCGGCTTCACCCTCGGCCAGGACAACATGGCGATCGCCGTGTCCGTTCCGTGCCTGGAGCCGCAACAGCCGGCCAGCGACACGTTCGCGTGGACCGTGCTCACCGCGCTGGCCGGAAGCGTCGACGCGTACGTCGGCCCCGGCGACCTGCTGACGATCGTGTTGCGCAAGACGAGAGAGTCGTCGGGGTCGGTGTGACGGGGGAGACCGAGATCGCGTTGACCGAGGAGTACGAGACCACGGTGGCCGACCAGGCCGAGGGCATGGCGGTCGGCGACACCAACGGTGAGTCGGCGGTCTACGAGTTCACCGAGGCGGGGAACGAGGAGGCGGGGAACGAGGAGGCGGCCGACATCGGGGCCGTCGTCGATGACGAGCCGGACGCGGACGTGGATGCCGCGCTCGGGGCGAAGATCCAGCACGCGACCCGCGAGCGCGGACGCGCCAGGGAGCTGTTCGAGCGGCTGGAAGCCCTGCCAGAGGGCGATCAGGAGCGGCAGCGCATCCGGGGCGAACTGGTGGAGCTGCACCTGCCGCTGGTGGAGTACCTGGCCCGCAGGTTCCGCAACCGCGGCGAATGGCTCGACGACCTGACCCAGGTGGCGACGATCGGGCTGATCAAGTCCATCGACCGGTTCGACCTCAGCCGCGGCGTCGAGTTCTCGACCTACGCCACGCCCACGATCGTGGGCGAGATCAAGCGGCACTTCCGGGACAAGGGCTGGGCCGTACGCGTGCCGCGGCGGCTGCAGGAGCTCAAGCTCTCGCTGACCAAGGCGATCAGCGATCTCGCCCAGCGGCTGGGGCGCGCGCCCACGGTGGCCGAGCTCGCGGACCACCTGCAGATGAGCGAGGAAGAGGTGCTGGAGGGCCTGGAGTCGGCGAACGCGTACTCCACGGTGTCGCTCGACGCGCCGGACTCAGGTGACGAGGACGCGCCGGCGGTCGCCGAGTCGCTCGGCATGCTCGACGACGCCCTGGAGGGCGTGGAGTACCGGGAATCGCTCAAGCCACTGCTGGAGCGGCTTCCGCCCCGGGAGAAGAAGATCCTCATGCTCCGGTTCTTCGGCAACATGACCCAGTCGCAAATCGCGACCGAGCTCGGCATCTCCCAGATGCACGTGTCGCGGCTGCTGGCCAGGACGCTGACCCAGCTCCGTGAGGGGCTCACCACCGACGAATAGCGCCGGACGGGCCGGTCAGGCGCCGCGCCCGGCGCCCGGCCTCACCCGCCGTCAGCGGGCGGCTGCGACGGCCCCGCGCTCAGGACGCGGATGCTCGGGGGAGCCAGCAGGGTCACGAACCCGGCGACCGCCAGGACCAGCCCGGGAATCCCCCACGCGTACCTGTGCCCTTGCACCAGGTAGATGCTCACGATGCCGACGAACAACTGGGTGAGCAGGGCCGGAGTACGGCTCCAGCTCTGGACCCTGGCCAGTCCCGCCGCGACCCACCCGAGCGCCACCGCGGTCACCAGCCCGATCACGGTCAGGGCGATGCCGCTGTTGACGTGGTAGGAGCGCCCGGTGCTCGCATCGACCCCGGCCAAGACCGCCGCGAGCAGCACTGCGACCGCCTCGACGGCCTGCGCCACCGCCGCCAGAGCCAGGACGCGCGGATGCCCCGGCTGGTCCCGCTCCCTGGCCTCGCTAACCTGAGCGCGTGCGCGCGCTCTTGATCGTGAACCCACATGCCACCTCCACGACCCGACTCCGGCGGGATGTTATCGTCCGGGCGCTGTCCTCCGCCGTCGACCTCGAGGTCGTGGAGACACGTTACCGGGGCCATGCCACCAGTCTGGCGGCTGCCGCCCGCGATGACGGCTTCGGGCTCGTCTTGACGCTGGGCGGTGACGGAACGGTCAACGAGGCGGTGAACGGGATCCTCGGCGACGGGGCGGCCCGCCGGGCCTGCGTTCCCGGCGGGGCGGTCGCGAACGCCGACAGCGTACCGGCCCTGGCGGCCCTGCCCGGCGGCAACGCGAACGTGTTCACCCGCGCCGTGGGCATGCCTCCCGACCTGGTGGACGCGACCGGACAGGTGCTCCACTGCCTGGCCGGGGGACGGAGCCGCCGGATCGGCGTGGGCCTGGCGGGCGACCGGTACTTCACCTTCAATGCCGGCCTCGGCCTCGACGCGGAGGTGGTGCGGGCGGTCGACGGCCACCGGGCGCGCGGCCGGGCGGCCTCGGCCGCGCTGTACGTGTGGATGACCTTGCGCCAGCTTTACCTGGTGACCGACCGGCGCCATCCCGCCCTGACGCTGGAGCGCGACGGCAAGCCCGCGGCCGGGCCGCTGTTCCTGGGCATCGTGTCCAACGCCTCGCCGTGGACCTATCTCGGGCGGCGCCCGGTCTACACCAACCCGCGGGCGGGCTTCGACTCCGGCCTGGACCTGTTCGCGCTGCGCAGCCTGGGGAGCGCGAGCCTGATGCGCACCGTGAGCCAGATGCTGGGGGACGGCAGGCCGCCGCACGGGCGCGCGATCCTGACCCTGCACGATCAGGCCGAGCTGACCCTGAGATCGGCCCGGCCGGTGGCTTTCCAGGTCGACGGCGAGTACATGGGCGAGCATGAGGTGGTCAGGTTCCGGTCGGTGCCCGACGCCTTGCGGATTATCGCCTAGCGCCGTTACCGACGCACCTCGGGCGGCAACCCCCGGCACGCCTCATGCCCGCAATGTGACTGATCTGACATAGAAATCCGCCTGAACCTTTGCCAAAGCCTCTTGCGGTTCATCGCCGACCTTGAGAGGGTTATAACGCTCCTGGCGAGCGGCGCACCAGCCATGCGCCCTGCTGGGCGGGTTATGCACCGCTGTGACCCAACAGCCTCGCCTGGGAGCCAATCGAAGCGCAAGTCTTTGATTATGACTCTCAGGTTCGGGAACTAAAGGTCCCGGCGTACAGCATAGCTCGTGAATTCCTTCACAAGCGCGACGGAGAGGGACCGGGCCCGGCCACGGTACCGACCTCACAGAGGAGTGGACCTCATGGACTGGCGTCACCACGCCGCCTGCCGTGACGAAGATCCGGAGCTGTTCTTCCCGATCGGAAACACGGGTCCCGCACTACTGCAGATCGACGAGGCCAAACAAGTATGCCAGCGCTGCGCCGTGATGGAGCCGTGCCTTCAGTGGGCACTGGAGAGCGGGCAGGACTCGGGCGTCTGGGGCGGTCTGAGTGAGGACGAGCGGCGCGCGCTCAAGCGCAGGTCGACCCGGGTCAGGGCGCAGGCGCCGGCGTAGCCGGTGCTGCGCCGTCCGGCGTCCCGGTCGCTGGCTGTACCGGGATCTCGACCAGCACCCTGGTCCCGCCGCCGGGCTGAGGAGTCACTTCCAACCGGCCGCCCAATTCGGCGACCACGAGTGTACGCACGATCTGCAGGCCGAGGCTGGCCGTCGAGTTAACGTCAAAATCCTCCGGCAGCCCGACCCCGTTGTCGACCACGGTCACCGTGAGCTGCCCGTTCAGCCGGTTGGCCGTGACGTCCAGTCTTCCGCACAGGGCGGTACCAGTAAATCCGTGCTGGAGCGCGTTCTGCAATAGCTCGGTCAGTACCAGGGCCAGCGGCGTGGCGATCGAGGCCGGCAGCAGCCCGAATTCCCCGGACAGGCCCGGCTTGACCCTGGCCTCGGGCGCCGAAACCTCGGCGGCCATCATCGCCACCCGGCGGGCGATGTCGTCGAAGTCCACGATCTCGTCCGGGGCGTGCGAGAGCGTCTCGTGGACGATGGCGATCGACCCGACCCGTCGCACCGCCTCCTGCAGCGCGGCGCGCGCCTCGGCGGCCTTGAGCCTGCGGGCCTGCAGCCGCAGCAGGGCGGCGACCGTCTGCAGGTTGTTCTTGACCCGGTGATGGATCTCCCTGATCGTGGCGTCCTTGGTCATCAGCTCCCGCTCCCGGTGCCGCAGCTCGGTCACGTCCCTGAGCAGGATCAGCGCGCCGGAACGCACCCCGCCGACCACGAGCGGAATCGCGCGCAGCTGCACCACCGAGCCGTTGCCCTCGACCTCGGTCTCCATGTGCGCCCGGCCGCTCGCCGCCAGCATCAGCGAGTCGTCGCGGGGCCCGCCGCTCGGGCACAGCCGCGCGGTCAGCGGCCCGAGCTCCGCCCCCACCAGGTCGGCGGTGAGTCCCAGCCTGCGGTAGGCCGACAGCCCGTTCGGGCTGGCATAGGTGACCCTGCCCGACCGGCCCAGCCGGAGCAGGCCGTCCCCGACCCGCGGCGACCGGACCAGGGTCGGCTGCTCGCCCGGGAGCGGGAAGATGCCCGCCGCCACCATCTGGGCAAGGTCGTCGGCGGCTCTGAGGTAGGCGAGGTCCATCCGGCTGGGGGTCCGGGCCGCGGACAGGTTCGTGGACCGCTCGATGACCGCGATGACCCGGTCGTCGTGGGTCACCGGGATGGTCTCGTGGCGCACCGGCACCCCGGTCGTCCATTCGGGGTCACCTTCCCGGCATATCCTGCGCTCCTCCATGGCCACGTCAAGGAACGGGCGCTCGCCCGCCGCGCGCACCGCGCCGACGATGTCGTCCGCGATGGCGGTCGGCGCGGTCACCGGGCGGATCTGGGCCAGCGCCACCCACCCGGATCCGTCCCGCAGCTGGGCCCACAGCACCAGGTCGGCGAACGACAGGTCGGCGAGCAGCTGCCAGTCCGACAGCAACATATGCAGCCAGTCGACGTCGGCCTCGGTCAGGCCCGCTTGGCGTAGCGCGAGGTCGGTCAGCGTCGGCATGCCGCCATCATCGCATCCACCTGCAAATAGTCCGCTACCAGCTGGTAACGTCACCGCATGGCCGAGGACGAGGACAAGCCGCAGAGCGGCGCGTACGCGGTGGCGGCCGCCAGGCGGCACGGCGTGCGGACCATGTTTACCCTGTCCGGCCTGCACGTTTTTCCCCTCTACGACGGGGCGGTGAAGGCCGACCCGCCGATGCGGATCGTGGACGTCAGGCACGAGCAGACCGCCGTGTTCGCCGCCGAGGGAACCGCCCGGCTGTCCCGGGTCCCCGGCTTCGCCGCGGTCACGGCCGGACCGGGCGTGACCAACAGCGTGAGCGCGATAGCCACGGCCCACTTCAACGGCGCTCCCCTCGTGGTGATCGGCGGGCGCGCTCCCGACTACCGGTGGGGCTCGGGCAGCCTGCAGGAGATCGATCACCCGGTGCTGCTCCAGGCGATCACCAAGCGGGCCTGGACCGAACACGACAGCGCGCGGGTCGGCCCGGCGGCCGACGAAGCGTTCCGGCTGGCCGGGACCCGGCACCGCGGCCCGGTGTTCCTCGACGTGAGCCTGGAGGCGCTGTTCGGCCGGGCCGAGCCCGCACCGGCCGCCGACGAGGGCGCGGCAGACGGCCTGGACCAGCCCGATCCGGGAGCGGTCGACGCGATCGCCGGGTTGCTCGCCCAGGCCAGCCGGCCCGTGCTGGTGCTCGGCTCGGACGTGTGGCTGGACGGCGCCGAGCAGGCCGCCAGGGTCGCGGCCGAGGAACTCAGGCTCCCCGTGATCGCCAACGGGCAGGGACGCGGCGTGCTTCCGGCCGGGCACGAGCTGCTCGTGACCCGGGCCCGGCAGCTGGCCTTCGGCGAGGCCGACCTGGTCATCGTGGCCGGGACGCCGCTCGACTTCCGGCTCGGCTACGGCGAGTACGGCGGGAAGAACGGGACGCCGCCCGCGAAGGTGGTGCACATCGCGGACGCGCCGGGACAGCTCGCCGGGCACCGTGAGCTGGACGGCGCCGCCAGCGGCGAGCTGACCGGGCTGTTCACCCGGCTGGCCGGCGCGGCCGGGCTGGCTCGCCCCTGGGCGGACGACTGGCTGCCCAGGCTCCAGGCCGCCCGGGATCAGGCCATGGCCGCCGACGCCCAGCTGCTCGCGAGCGACGCCGACCCGATTCATCCCGTGCGGATCTACGGCGAGCTGGCCAGGTTCCTTGACGACGACGCCGTGGTGATCGGCGACGGCGGCGACTTCGTCTCCTACGCGGGCAAGTACGTCGAGCCCCGGCGCCCCGGGGGCTGGCTGGATCCCGGGCCGTACGGATGCCTGGGCACCGGCCTCGGCTACGCCATCGCCGCCCGGATCGCCCGTCCGTCGGTCCAGGTGGTGCTGCTGCTCGGGGACGGTGCCGCCGGCTTCTCGCTGATGGACGCCGACACCCTGGTCAGGCACAAGCTCCCGGTCGTCATGATCTGCGGCAACAACGGGATCTGGGGCCTGGAGAAATACCCCATGAGGGCGCTCTACGGCTACGACGTCGCGGCCGACCTGCAGCCGCAGTGCCGGTATGACCAGGTGGTCGCGGCGCTGGGCGGGGCCGGGGAGCTGGTGACCAGGCCGGCCGGCATCGCCGCCGCGCTGCGCCGGGCGTTCGACTCCGGCGTCCCCTACCTGGTGAACATCGCCACCGATCCGAAGAACGCCTACCCGCGCTCCACGGCCGGCTTCTGACCCGGATCACTCGATGACGGCGATCAGGTCGCCCTCCTGAACCACGTCCCCCTCGGCCACGACCAGCTTCGTGAGCGTGCCCTGGCCCTCGGCGAGGACCGGTATCTCCATCTTCATCGACTCCAAGATGACCAGCGTGTCGCCGTCCGCCACGCGGTCACCCTCGGAGGCCACGACCTGCCACACGTTCGCGACCATCTCCGCGCGGACTTCGGTCACGCGTGCACCTCCCTTTCTCGGTCTTTCCTCCGGTCTTTCCTCCGGTCAGGGCCGCAGCCGCCCGACCACCGAGGTGTCGTAACGGCCGCTGGCGAATTCCTCGCTGTCCAGCAGCTCGGCGTGGAATGGGAGGTTAGTCTTCGGCCCGCGAATGCGGAAGCCGGCCACGGCGGCGCGGGCGCGCCGCAGCGCCTCGCCACGGCTGGCGCCGTGCACGCACAGCTTGGCCAGCAGCGGGTCGTAGAACGGCGTCACCTCGTTCCCGGCCGCATACCCGGCGTCGACCCGCACCCCGGGGCCGGACGGCTCGTCCCACTCGGTGATCAGGCCGGGGCTGGGCAGGAACCGCACCGGATCTTCGGCGTACACGCGCAGCTCCA
>JASHUI010000585.1:0-5967 GCA_030040095.1 Streptosporangiaceae bacterium
GGCCCGGTCACGCCCGCACGGCCCGGCAACAGCCGGGCGCCGGTCGCCGCCAAGCCATGATCGCCTGCCGGCACGCGGCGGAGGGCGGCCGGCCGGCCGCCCGGTCAGCCGTCGCTGAGCCCGAGCAGCCGGACGGCGTTGTCCTTGAGGATCTTCGGGCGCACCTCGGGCTTGATCGCCAGCGCGTCGAAGTCGGCCAGCCAGCGGTCGGGAGTGATCAGCGGGTAGTCGGAGCCGAACAGGACCTTGTCTTGCAGCAGGGTGTTGGCGTACTGGACGAGCTGCGGCGGGAAGTACTTCGGCGACCAGCCGGACAGGTCGATGTGGACCAGCGGCTTGTGCGTGGCCACCGCCAGGGCCTCGTCCTGCCAGGGGAAAGACGGATGGGCCAGCACGATAGGAAGGCCTGGGAAATCCGCGGCCACGTCGTCGAGAAACAGCGGGTTGGAGTACTTCAGCCTGATGCCGCCGCCGCCGGGAGCGCCGGCGCCGATGCCGCTCTGCCCGGTGTGGAACACCGCGGGAACGCCGCATTCCTCGATCGCCTCATACAGCGGGTAGGCGCCGCGGTCATTGGGATAGAACGCCTGGACGTTCGGATGGAACTTGAAGCCGCGCACCCCGAACTCGGTCACCAGCCTGCGTACCTGGCGCACGCCGGCCCGGCCCCGGGCCGGGTCGATGCTGGCGAACGGGATCATGACGTCCGGGTTGTCGGCGGCGGCCTTGGCCACCTCCTCGTTGGGCACGCCGGGCACCCCGGTGGCCGCCTCGGCGTCCACCGGGAACACCACGCACGCCATGTGCCGCTCCCGGTAGTACGCGGCGATCTGGGCCAGCGTCGGCGGCCGGCGGTCCGCCTTGAACAGCGCCCGGGAGGCGTCCAGCAGTTCCGGGCTCAGCGCGTCCTGGCCGGCGGCGGATACCTCGGCGTGCGTGTGCACGTCGATCGCGACGAGGTCGTCAACGTTCACACCGCGGTCCTCCGAGCCCTCCGTCGTCCGGTCGATGCCGTCCTGCCAGCTCGCGGGACGCATCCCGGCCATCGCGTCGGCGTATCTGAATTCAATACCTTAGCCCGTGGGCCCGGCCCGGGGACCGATCCCGCCCGGCGGCTGGGCGAGCCGCGAGCCGGGTGGTCGCGGGGGACCCGGTGACGGCGGCGGCGGTCCCGGTGGTCGGCCTGTACTGGACCTTGGCCGGGCCGGTCGAGGTGCCCACGGGCCGCGAATGGAGCCTGTTCGACTTTCGCGACCGGTGCGAGGAGGCCGCGAGGGCGGGCTTCAGCGGCATCGGCCTCTGGCACGCCGACCTGGAGCACGTGCTGGCCACCCGGAGCCTGGCCGAGATGAAGCAGATCCTGGACGACAACGGCCTGGTCCACACCGAGCTGGAGTTTCTCTGCGACTGGTTCCTCGGACCCGGCGATGAACGCCGGCGGGCGTCCGACGCGCGGCGCAGGCTGCTGCTGCGGGCGGCCGCGGCGCTCGGCGCGCACCATGTCAAGGTGGGCAACCTGTTCGGGGTGCCCTGCGCGATCGGCCAGCTAGCCGACGAATTCGCGGCGCTCTGCGCCGAGGCGGCCAGGCAGACAACGGCGAAGATCGTCTATGAGTTCATGCCTTTCGACGCCAACGTGAACAGCATCGATACCGCCCTCGCCGTGGTCGAGGGCGCCGGGGCCGGCAACGGCGGCCTCGCGATCGACACCTGGCACATGGGGAAACTCAGAGTTCCGCCTGACGACCTCGGCCGCATCCCGGCGCGCTACCTGTCCTGGGTAGAGCTGAGCGACGGGCAGGCCGCGGACATGCCGGACC
The DNA here is from genome assembly GCA_030040095.1 of Streptosporangiaceae bacterium. Lineage (GTDB taxonomy): Bacteria > Actinomycetota > Actinomycetes > Streptosporangiales > Streptosporangiaceae > JASHPR01. Next base: position 1,821 of record JASHUI010000585.1, read on the forward strand.
TGTCCGACGAGTGCCTGAACCACCGCAAGCTCCCCGGCGAGGGCGAACTCGGCGTGGACCGCTACGTGGCGGCCGCCCGGGCGCGCGGCTACGCCGGGCCGTGGGGGGTCGAGGTCCTGTCGGCCGAGCTTCGCAGCCTTCCCATGCGGGAGATGTACCGGCGGGCCTACCAGGCGACCGCCGCCCAGTTCGAGCCGGCGCCCGGCCGGGCGCGGCCGTAGCGAACGGAAGGAGCCCCGCGTGTCTGGTACCGAAGAGCCGGCCGGCCTCGACGCGGACCGGCTCATCTGGATCTTCACCCAGATGGTCCGGATCAGGGAGTTCGAAGAGCGGGTCAAGGCGACGTTCACCGAGCACCCGGGCGTGATCCGGGGGCACACCCACCTGGCCGACGGGGCCGAGGCGTCGATCGTCGGGTCGCTGGCCGCGCTCGGCCCGCGAGACCAGGTGATGGCGACCTACCGGTGTCACGGCTACCCGCTGGCGCTCGGCACGCCGGCCAGGGTGATGATGGCCGAGATCTATGGCCGGGCGACCGGCCTTTGCGGCGGCTACGGCGGGTCGATGCACCTGACCGACCCCGGACGCGGGTTCCTCGGCACCTCCGGCATCGTCGGCCAGGGCATCCCGCAGGCCACCGGCGTCGCGTACGCGGCCCAGATCCGCGGCGAGGGCCAGGTGGTGGCGTGCTTCTTCGGCGACGGCGCCTCCAAGCAGGGCGCGTTTCACGAATCGCTGAACCTCGCGTCGCTGTGGCGGCTGCCGATCGTCTACGTGCTGGAGAACAACGGCTACAACGTGGTGACCCGGGCCGAGCAGGAGGACGCGAACGCCGCGGCCGGCGAGCCGCTCGCGGTCAAGGCCCGGGCCTACAGCATGCCGGGGGTGACCGTGGACGGCGGCGACCCGGTCGCGGTGCACCGGGTGGTCGCGGCGGCCGTGGCCAGGGCCAGGGCGGGCCAGGGCCCGACGCTGGTCGAGTCGACGATCTACCGGCTGAGCGCGCACGGCAACACCATCGCGCCGCCCGGAGTGCCGTTGCACTTCCCCGAGCACGAGGCGGTGGAGGTCTTCGGCGCGGTGGAGGAGTACGAGGCGGCCAAGCGGGGCGATCCGGTGCCGCGGATGCGCGCGACCCTCGTAGGGGACGGAACGCTCAGTTCCTCGGCAGCCGACCAGATCGCCGAATCGGCCCGCGCGGAGATGGCTGAGGCGGTGCAGTTCGGCCTGCGCAGCCCGTTCCCCAGTCCCGAAGAAGCCGTCAACTTCGTCTACGCCGACCAGCCCTAGGGGGACGACCCCCGACGACCCCCCTTGCCACCCCCTCTGCCGCGGAGCCAGGCTCCGCGAAGAATAGGAGCCAGACCATGCCACGGGAGCTTCCCTACATCGGGGCGATCAACGAGGCGCTGCGGCTGGAGATGGCGCGCGACGACCGCGTGCTGTACTTCGGCCAGAACATCGCCACCACCGAGGCGGACCCGTTCCTCAGCGAGTTCGGGCCGGACCGGGTGCGGACCACGCCGATCTCGGAGACCGCCGAGATCGGGATGGGGGTCGGCGCCGCGCTGGCCGGGTACCGGCCTGTGGTCGAGCTGTACATGGCCGAGTTCATGCTCGTGGCCATGGACCAGGTGGTCAACGAGGCGCCCAGGCTGCGCTACATGACCGGCGGCCAGGTGACGGTGCCGCTGGTGCTCAAGGCCGGGTACGGCTTCACGGCCGGCTGGGCCGGGCAGCATACCGGGTCCATCTACGGCATGTTCATGGGCGTCCCGGGGCTCAAGGTGGCGCTTCCGGCCACGCCCGCCGACGCCAAGGGGCTGCTCGCTACCGCGATCCGCGACGACAACCCGGTCTGCTTCTTCCACCATTACCTGCTGACGCTGGAGCCGGGCGAGGTCCCGGAGGGCGAGTACCTGGTCCCGTTCGGCCAGGCCGCCGTGCGGCGCGCGGGCGGGGACGTGACGATCGTCGCCACCGGCTGGATGGTCGGGCGGGCGCTCGCGGCCGCCGGCCGGCTGGCCGCCGAGGGCATCGAGGCCGAGGTGATCGACCCGCGCACGATCGCGCCGCTGGACACGGCGACGATCCTGGAATCGGTGGCCAAGACCGGCCGCCTGGTGCTCGTCGACCAGGCGACCCGGCACGGGTCCGCGTCCGCGGTCATCGCCGCCGAGGTCGCCGAGGCCGGGTTCGGGTCGCTGCGCGCCCCGATCAGGCAGGTGACCGCGCTGGACGCGACCATCCCGTACAGCAAGCCGATGGAGGACTACCTGCTGCCGGACGAGGACAAGATCCTGGCGGCGGTCCGGGGCGTGCTCGGGGTCACGCCCGCAGCCGCGGGCTGACGTAGTCCGGCCGCCGATGAATGTGCCCTTTGGTCACTCCGGCGGGCACCAGAGCCACATTCACGGCGGCCCGGACGCGCGCTAGCCCTGGGGCTCGTACAAGACCTCCACCGTTTGGCCGGGGTCGACCGTCAGCGTGTTGTCGAACACGGGCGGGCCGTTGCCGACCGCGGTCACGGTGATCGTGACGGTCTCGCCGTTCGTGAGATTGCCGGTCGCCGGGCTCACGCTCAGCCCGGTGGGGCCGGTGATCGTGAACGACACCGAGCCGCCCTCGGCGGTCAGCGTGAACGTCGCGGACGACCCGAGGTCCGCGAGCCTGATCGTGCCCGGGTCTGGCGGCTCCAGCATGCCCGGCGTCGGCGGGGGCGTGGGCGAACTCTTGGTGGTCGGGGAGGGCGTGGGCTTCGGCTTCTTGGTCTTGGTGGGCGACGGGGCCGGGCTCGTGGGGCTCGGCGCGGCCGTGGGGGACGCCGTCGCCGCGCTGCTGGCGGGCGCTCGGGTCGGCGACGGGGAGCCGGCCGGTCCGGTCGAGGGCGCGGAGGTACCCGGGCCGGTGGCCGCGGCCGTCGCCGACGGGCCGACGCCGGCCGGACCGTGCGCCGCGGCGATGGAGGGACCGCCGGCGTGTCGCAGCATCGCGGCCGCGATGGCGCCGCCCGCGACGACGACGACCAGCGCGGCGGCCGCGGCGAAGTACACCGTCGGCCCCCGGCCCCGCCGCCGGCCCCGTCCGAGAAGTTCGGCCGCGGCGAACTCGGCGACGGGCACCGGGAAGCCCGAAGGGCGGAACGGCTCGGCCCGGCGGACCACATGCTCCCGGTAGCGGACCGCGGCCGGGCTGGTGTCCGACACCAGCCGCAGCACCTGCTCGCGCAGGCCGGGCGGCAGGATGAACACCGGCAGCGCGCTGAGCAGCATCGCCGGGCTCAGCTCGCGCTTCTTGCGCTCGCCGCAGATGTCGCAGTTCTCGACGTGGCGGCTGACGCGCTTGCGCAGCAGCACCGTGAGCTGCCCGTCCCAGCCCGCGAGCAGCTCGTCGAGTTCCGGGCAGGCCTCCCGGCCGGTCCGCGCCACGAGCAGCGCGCCCAGCGACCTTTCCAGCTGCCCGCGGGCCCGCGAGGCCAGCGCGTGGGCCTGGTTGACCGGGACCCCGAGCGCGCCCGCGAGGTCCGGGCCGTCGAGCTCGTGCCGCAGGCTCAGCTCGATGACCTCCCGCTCGCCCGGGTTCAGCCCGGCGATCGCGGACCGGACCAGCTCGCGCAGTTCGCCGCGCTCGGCGTCGGCCCCGACGTCGGGCGAGTCGTCGCTCATCTCGCCGGCCTCGTCGAGATCGGTGATCCTGGCCCGGGCGCGCAGCCGCCGGTGGCATTCGTTCCGCGCCACCGCGTAGAGCCAGGGCCGGAGCCGGTCGGGGTCGCGCAGCCCGTCCAGTTTCGAGGCCGCCACGACGAACGTGTCCTGCACCGCGTCCGCGGCGTCGGCGGGCTCGGCCAGCAGCGAGCGGCAGTAGGCGTGCAGGGCGGCGGCGTAGCGGTCGTAGGCCGCGGCCAGCCCGGCCGGGTCGCCGACGACGATCGCGGCGACGATGTCGCTGTCCTGCATGGCCCAACGGTAGGACTAGAACAAGTTCTGTTACCAGCATGATTCAGCAACATTGCGGTCATCTCCCCTCCCCGCGCCCGCGCACACGCGGGTCACCCGGCGACCCGCCCTGTATGCCCCGGAGATCCAGGGCGGCGCCGGGTGACCCGTAACCGGCAGGCCCTCTAGAACGAGGCGCAGTCGGAATCGAT
>JASHUI010000586.1:0-8619 GCA_030040095.1 Streptosporangiaceae bacterium
CCAAGGAGCACCCATGCGCAGCGAATGGCTCTGACCACCACCACCCCCCCGCCCCACCAACCCCACCAAGGAGCACCCATGCGCAGCGAATGGCTCTAGGCACAGGTTCAGCCGGTGAAGACGGCGAGTACTCCCCGAACTCATCTATCGCCGTCGCCACGTCACCGCCAAGGCGGCGGCCAAGACGGCGCCTAGGCAGCCGCTGATGGCTATGGCAGCAGCGGGCGTGATCAGGCTCGAGGACGCGGCCGCTCCGGCCAGCACGATCCATAGGCCCTGCAGCACCTGCATGCCTCCGTTGGCCAGGCCGAAGGCCTGGCCCCGGCGCTCGGGCGGCACGGCGACGACGAAGGCCGCGTTGGCCGCCAGCTGGTAGGAGGCGCACGCCCCGGAAACGGCGACGATTACCAGGGCCCCGGTCAGGCCTGTCCGCAGCGCGCACAGCACCAGCACGCAGCAGGCCGCGGCCGCCAGCGGGCCCATCATGCGCTGCCTGGCTGCCTGCGGAACCAGCCGCCCGAACACGACCGAGCCGACCGCCGTGCCGAACGGACCGGCGGCGAAGACGAGCCCGGTGGCGATCGGGATCGCCACCGGGGCGCGCAGGCTGGCCGCGTACGGTGCCGCCAGGCCCATGGGCACCACGTAGAACGTGACCAGCCAGCCGAGCAGCATCAGCGTGCGCAGCGTGCGGTCGCCGAAGACGAGGCGCACCCCGGCGGCCATCTGGCCGAGCCCGAACCGGGCCGGGCTGGCGCTGGCCTCGGCCGGCCTGGCCGCGGCGGGGCGGTCCCGCACGAACGCCCGGATCAGCAGGGCCGAGACGGCGAACGTGGCCGCGTCGGCCAGCAGGGCGGTCCGCACGCCGAGCAGCGCGACCACCAGCCCGCCGAGGGCGAACCCGGAGACCATGCCCACCTGGAGCGTGGTCTGCGTGACCGCGGTGCCGAGGACGTACCGCTCCCCGGTCAGGATGTCGGGCATCATCGCCGACCGCGCCGACTTGAACGGAGAGTCCAGCAGCGTCACCACGAACAGCAGCGCGACCATGATCCACAGCGCCGCGGTCGGCGACGCCGCCAGGCTCACCAGCGCCATCAGGCAGACCAGCAGCATCCGGGCGACGTCGCAGGCCACCATCACCTGGCGGCGGGGCAGCCGGTCGGCGATCCCGGAAAGGGCCAGGCCGCCCACCACCCACGGCAGCAGCGTGACCGCGTAGGTCAGCGCGGTCCAGAGCGCGGAGTGCGTGCGGTCGTAGACCAGCACGGTCATGGCCACCCGGGCCAGCTGGTCGCCGGCCACCGACAACAGCTGGGCCAGCCAGAGCGCGCGGAACTCGGTGTTGGCGAAGACCTGGCCGAACCTTGGCCGGGCGGAATCGGCGGGTGCGCGCGTCACGACAGTCCGTGCCGGACCATCCAACGCGGTCTCCAGATCTTCTCGGAGCGTGAGCCGTTGCCTCATAGGGCGCCAGCCGTTGCCTCATGAGGGGCGAGCCCTTGCCTCATGATTGCTCAATCGGGCGCCGACCTGCAACAAAAGGTGGCCGACACCTTACGGAGCGCAAGACCGATTGGCGTGCAATCGAGATGAGTGCCGCGGCGCGGACGGGGAAGCGGCACACACACCGGGTCCCGGGACAGTTAAACCCGGCGCGCATTCACGTCCCAGCAACCTCCTAGCCAAGACCTCTAGCCCTCTGGGCTCGCGATCGGCACAATCAGCTAAAGGGCTGGCAAAGATGGTAAAGCATGCCTCGCGCGCGGCGCGGGTGACGGACCTGCGAGACGGAGGAATGGATGCGCCGAGGCATCGGGTATCCGCGAAGTGGTGCGCGATCGATTGCGGTGCGGTCCATGCGGCGGGCGGCCTGGCTGGCGGGCCTGATGGCGGCCGCGCTCGGCGCTTACGTGGTGACGCCGCTGGCTCAGGCCGCGGGCAGCCCAGCCCTCAAGGTCCAGCTTGGCGTCCCGGTCCTGTTCGACGGGACGCCCGCGGTCGGGGCGCTGTTCACCGATTCCGGCGGCAAGCTGGGCGCCCACTTCTGCACCGCGAGCGTGGTGGCCAGCCCGGAAGAGAACCTGCTCATCACGGCCGCGCACTGCCTGCTGGGCAAGTCCTTGACGCCGCTCGGGCACATCGTCTTCGCGCCCGGCTACCACAACGGCCAGTTCCCGTACGGCATCTGGGTCGTCCGGTCGATCTACGTCGACAGCGCGTGGTCGCAGAGCCAGAACCCCAACGACGACGTCGCGTTCCTGGTCGCCGGCCATCCGGGCACTCACATCCAGCGGCACACCGGGGCCGACACATTAGTGTTCGACCAGCCTCCTCAGGTCGTCGAGGTCATCGGGTACTCGGACGGATTCCAGCGGCCGGTCACCTGCACGGCGCGGGCGCGCAGCTTCGACCAGGGCCAGGAGATGGTCTTCGACTGCGACGATTACTTCGACGGCACCAGCGGCGGGCCGTTCCTGGCCCACGTCAATGCCACGACCGGCGACGGCGAGGTGATCGGCGTGATCGGCGGCTACGAGGAGGGCGGAGACTCCCCCGACGTCTCGTACTCGCCCCGGTTCTTCAGCAACATCCGGGCCCTGTACGAGACCGCGGTCCAGGGCAGCTCGGCGTCCGCCGCGCCCCTGGCCGCTCCCATCTCAGGCTGACGCGGCCGGCCCGGGCACGATCCGGTCCAGCTCCGCGAGGTCGTCGGCGGTCGGCACCCACTGCGCGGCCGCCGCGTTCGCCTTGACCTGCTCCGGCGACGTCGCCCCGGCGATTACCGATGCGCAGCCCGGCAGGGCGGCGAGCCCGCCGATGGCCACGTCCAGGAGCGTGACGTCGCGCTGGCGTGCCCAGCCGATCAGCGCCTCCACCCGGTCCAGCTTGTCCTCGGTGATGTAATCGCGCCGCGCGGCCAGCCTGCTGCCCTCGGGCGGCGCGACGCCCCGCCGCACCTTCCCGGTCAGCAGGCCGTTGGCCAGCGGGGAGTACGGCAGCACGCCCAGGCCGAAGTGCCGCGCGGCCGGGACGACCTCGGCCTCGGCGCCGCGCTCCAGCAGCGACCACTGGTTCTGCGCCGAGACGAATCCGGTCGTGCCGCGCGCCCGCGCCACCCCCGCCGCCTCGGCCAGCTGCCAGCCGGACAGGTTCGAATGCCCCAGGTATCGCACCTTGCCCTGGGTCACCAGCTCACCGAGGGCCTCGAGGGTCTCCTCGATCGGCGTGGCCGGGTCGGGCGTGTGCAGCTGATACAGGTCGATGTAGTCGGTCCGCAGCCGACGCAGCGACCGCTCGGCGGCGCGCATGATATAGCCGCGGCCGCCCTTGGCCCCGGCCGCGGGCCCGTAGCCCATGTCCGCGTTCTGGTGACCGAACTTGGTGGCCAGCACCACCTGGTCGCGGCGGCCGGCCAGTGCCTCGCCAAGGAACTCCTCGGACCGCCCGGCCCCGCCGTAGGTGTCGGCCGTGTCCAGCAGCGTGATCCCGACCTCGAGGGCGGCCTCGACCACGGCGCGGGTGGCGGCCACGTCCAGCCTGCGGCCGAAGTTGTTGCAGCCCAGGCCGGCGACGGATACCACGAGCCCCGAATTGCCCAGTGACCTGTAGCGCATGACCCCGGTATCCTCCCGATGCTTGGTGAACTGGATGCGAGCCGATCGTAGCGATAGGCCAGCGCGCCGGCGAAACCGCGCGTAGGCTCACCGAGGCAACACTGGTCGCAGCCACCACTCCCGGCGAGCGCTCCCGGCAGGGAATGGGGGTCAGCGAATCCGCTGGAGTACGGCGAGCGAGATTCGCTGGTGAGCCAGACTTTTTGGGTGGCGTGAAATCGCATATGCGATATCATGTGGCAAGCGCGCAAGCTGAGGCGCAATCCCTGACGCGATTGTCCCGGAAAACCGATCAGGAAAAGTGCAGCTAGCCTGAACTTCTCGCGTGCCAAGTGCTGTCCAGGGACGGCAGCGTGGGCGGGCCCGCGGAAGCATCGCAATGGCCGAGGGCTGGCAGGAGGGAGCGGGAATCATGGTGGATGGGGCTGGGGGGCCCACGGTCCTGCGCATCCTCCTCGGCACTCAGCTGCGCCGCCTGCGTGAGGCGCGCGGGATCACCGCTCAGGAGGCGGCCCGGGCGATCAGGGGATCCGAATCCAAGATCAGCCGCATTGAGCTGGGGCGGACCTCCGTCAGGGAGGTCGACATCATCGACCTGCTCAGCCTTTACGGGATCACCGACCCGGCCGACCGTGAGGAACTGCTCTCCCTGGCCGCGCAGGCCAACCGGCCGGGCTGGTGGCACCAGTACCAGGACGTCCTGCCCAGCTGGTTCCAGGCGTACATCGGCCTGGAGGAGTCCGCCGAATCCATCCGCAGTTATGACGCCCAGTTCGTTCCCGGGCTGCTGCAGACCGAGGAATACGCGGCGGCCGTTCTCGCGTTCGGCGACTTCACGGTGGACGAGGCCGAACGCCTGGTGTACCTGCGCAAGGAACGGCAGCGCCGGTTCGCCGCCGGCGGCCTGCGGCTGTGGGCGATCGTCGACGACATCGCGCTGCGCCGCCGGGTGGGCAGCCCGCAGATCATGCGAGCCCAGTTCGACCACCTGTACGAGGTGTGCGACCAGCCCGGCTTCGCGCTGCAGGTGGTGCCGGACTCCGGGGGCGCCTACCTGGCCCCTGGCAGCTTCAGCATCCTCAGGTTCGCCGTCCCCGACCTTCCCGACGTGGTCTATATCGAGGAGCTGACCAGCGCGATGTACTTGGACAAGCCCGTCGACGTGGAGCGCTACGCCGCGGTCATGGACAAGCTCAGCGCCTCGGCCGCCCCGCCCGAGCAGACGAAGGAGATTATCCGCGCCCTTCGCGAAGAGATGGAGTGATCCCGATGAGCTGCATCCGCAACGGCATGGACGCGAGCGCGCTGGCCAGCGCGACGTGGGTCAAGAGCAGCCGCAGTGGCCCCACCGGGGGCAACTGCGTTGAGGTTGCCTTCCTCGGCGACGGCCAGATCGCGGTGCGCAATTCACGGCACCCGGCCGGGCCGGCGCTGATCTTCACCGGAGCCGAGTGGGACGCGTTCCTCGGCGGCGCCCGTGACGGTGAGCTTGCCCGTCCGGAGTCCTGACCGGAAGGTCCTTCCTTCCCGCCCGCCAGGTCAACGGCACAGGGTCGGCGAGTTGGCGATGTGAAGCCGGGGTGTTGTCGTTCGTGCCTGGATGCGGCTTGACGATGGAAAGGGTGGCCGGCGAAACCGCCGACGCCAGCGCCTCATGCCCGCGTTACCGTCGTGACGCGGCATCCGCTCCGGCTGACCGCGATCGCGATCGACAGGAAATGGCTGCCCTGCATCGGCGGCGGGCAGTTTTATCCGAACGGACGATGGTGCTTGTCACGAGCGTCCCGGTCACATGGCCGACGTAGACGTCAGCGGGAAATCGACGTTCACGACCAAGCCCCCGGCTTCTCCGGGGTGAACGTCGAGGACCGCTTCGTGCGTTCTGGCGATCGCGGCGACGATGGACAGCCCGAGACCCAGCCCTCCGTCATCGGCTACCCGGTCCCTGGCACTGCGCTGAAACGGGAGGAGCAGCCGGCCGACCTCGGCTGCGGACACGAGAGGGCCGGTATTCGTCACCGTGAGGCCCGCCCTGCTTTTCCACCGGCGGACGATGATCTTCACGCACCCTCCCGGATGGTTGTAGCGGATCGCGTTCTCGACCAGGTTCGACACGAGCCGTTCGGCAAGACCCGGGTCGCCGGAAACGAGGGCCGGCTCGGCAGAGACGTAGAGTTGGACGCCAGCGGTCGCCGCGGTCGGCCGGTGGGTGTCTTGTATGTCCTTCACCAGAGCCGCGAGTTCGAAGGGCTCGCGGTGGTCGAGGCCCCGCTGGCTTCGGGCAAGCGTGAGAAGCGACTCGATGAGGCGCTCTTGCTGCTCGCCCGCCGTGAGGACTTCCTCGCAGGTGGACCGGAACGATTGCACCGTGGCCTCGGGCTCTCGCAGTCTCATCTGCAACAGCGCGCGCGTCAGGGTTAGCGGGGTCCGCAGTTCATGCGAGGCGTTCGCCACGAAATTCCGCTGCGAGTCAAAGGCCGCTTCGAGACGCGCGAGCAGCCTGTCGATCGTGTCGGCCAGGTCCTTCAGCTCATCGGATGGTCCGGGCAGGGAAAGGCGCTGGTGGAGGTTCTCCTCCGAGATTCGCTGGGTCGTGAGCGTCATGATCCGCAGCGGGCGCAGGACTCGCCCGGCCATTACCCATCCCAGCGCAATCGACACGACGGTCATGATGGTGAGGGCAATACCGGAGCGGACCAGGATCTGGTTCAGTTCAGCGGCGTGCTGGCGGGTGACAGCGGCCAGCAACAGCCCCTGCACGAAGGGGGTGGGGGCGTTCGTCGTGGTGGCCGGCACGCGCAGGACCGGAACCGGAGGCGTCCCGGCTACCAGTCCGTAGGTGATCGCGAGCAGGCCGACGCCTGAGAGCAGGAACAGCCCGCCGTAAAGCAGGGTGAGGCGCAGGCGTACCGTTCGCCGGCGCGCGACGGGCTCCCCGACGCGGGCCGCGAGCCGGGCGAGCGGCCCGCTCATATGCGGTAACCGCCTTGGGTGACCGTCTGGATGACGGGAGGCTCCCCTAGCTTGGTCCGCAGGCGGCTGATCGTCTTCTTGACCGTGGTGGTGAACGGGTTGGCGTTCTCGTCCCACACCTGCTCGAGGAGCTGCTCTGCGGATACGACCGTGCCCTGGGCCCTGAGGAGTTCTTCGAGCACCGCGAACTCTCTCGGACTGAGCTCGATGGGCCGCCCGCTCCGGGTGACGGATCGGTGGGAGGAGTCAAGGCACAGGTCCCCGTGCAGCAGGGCGGGCGGCAGCGACGCGACTGAGCGCCTGGACAAGGCGCGGATACGGGCTACTAGCTCGGCGAAGTCGAACGGCTTGGGGAGGTAGTCGTCGGCACCAAGGCCAAGCCCCTCCACGCGGTCCCGGATCGTCCCTGACGCGGTGAGCATCAGGATCCGGCTTTCGCAGCCGTCGGCCACAAAGATCCGGCATACATCGTCGCCGTGCACGCCCGGCAGGTCGCGGTCCAGCACGATGACGTCGTAGCGGTTGGCGGCTACATGGTCCAGGGCGTCCTGGCCGTCAAAGGCGACATCGACGGCCATCCCCTCGCGGCGCAGGACCGCGGCCACGGTCATGGCCAGCTTCGCGTGGTCCTCGACCAGCAGAACCCTCACTGTGTCTCATCTCCATCCCGGGCCGGCAACGCCCAGATCGCCGACTCATTCCACCAGATCTTTCCTGGTCAGGTGATCAACAGGCTGCCCGGTCCGTGGTTACCGCACGGTGACAGCGGCACCGCCCGGTAACCGCCCGGCCTGTACAACTCCTGCCGATAGGCACCAACGACTCAGGAGAGCCACGAGATGGAACCACAGACTCCCGTCCAGCCTCGAAGCATGGGGCTCCGGCTGCGACACTCCATGGCCCTGCTCGCCCTGCTCGCCCTGCTGATCGGAGCGGCCCTCGCCGTATCGGCCTGCGGCGGTTCCTCAGGCGGAGGAGGGCAGGGCAACGCAGGCGCAGCCGGATCCTCCCCGAGCGATTCCGCCAACAGCGGCGCGCTGGCCTTCGCTGAGTGCATGCGCGCGAACGGCATCACGAACTTCCCCGATCCTCCGAGTGCCGGAGGGCCGGCGATCGCACCGTCCGGGCTCGACCCCACCTCGCCCCAGTTCCTGAACGCGGAGAACGCCTGCGCACACCTGGAAAAGGGCGGCAACCCCGGGACGAGCGCGCAGGGTCAGCGGGAACTCCTCAAGTTCGCCCACTGCATGCGCTCGCACGGCATCACGAACTTTCCCGATCCGAACAGCAGCGGAGGATTCTCGCTACCGGAGAATGCCGACTTCAGCTCCACCGACCCGCAGTACGTAGCCGCCCAGCAGGCCTGCCAGTCCTTCTTGCCGGGGGCGTCGTGAAGGGCGCACAGATATCCTCCACCAGCGAGCAATCCGCGTTGGCCACAGAGCCGGACCGGCGCTGTGCACCAAGGCGCCGCCGCTGGGTGTTCGCAGCGGTAGCCGCTGTACTGGCCATTGCCGGTGTCCTGGCCGGAGTGACCCGCCCGTTCGGGCACGGCGGCAACGCCGCGACCGGAGCGAGCGGCAACAGTTCCCCGACCTCCACGCAACCGGTGATCCGCCAGGACCTGTCGGAGCAGACCAGCATCGACGCGACGCTGGGCTACGCCGGAAGCTACAGCGTCCTGAACGAGGACCAGGGGACGATCACCTGGCTGCCAGCGGCCGGCCAGGTGATCCACGAGGGTCAGATTCTCTACCGGGTAAGCGACAATCCTGTCGTGCTGCTCTACGGGTCGACCCCCGTATACCGGGCGTTGTCCGAAGGGGTGAGCGGACCCGACGTGACCCAGCTCAACGCCGCCCTTGTGGCCCTCGGGTATGCCACGGGTTCGGAGATCAGCCCGACGTCGGACTACTTCGGATCTGAAACCACGCTCGCGCTGGAGAGCTTGCAGAAGGCGCTCGGGCTCAGCCAGACCGGTACTCTGTCCCTCGGCGAGGCGGTGTTCCTGCCGTCGGCCGCCAGGATC
>JASHUI010000587.1:0-14490 GCA_030040095.1 Streptosporangiaceae bacterium
GTAGTGGTCGGCGACCGCGCCGAACTTCCGATGGTCACGGCCGAGCCCCTGCAGGAAGCTGGTCAGCTCGTCGACGCTGTCCACCTGCGAGACGATCTTCACGAGCGCATCGACGAGATGGCTGCGCTGCGTCGCCATCGAGACCGGGAACAGGTCCCGCACTTCGGGATGCTTGATGAACAGGTCGGAGTAGAAGAACAGCGGTAGCTCATCACCGTGCATCGCGACACGGCCGAAGCTCTCCCGCAGCCGGTCGATGTCCAACGATCCCGCCTTTCTCCACTGCCGCCACCCAGCCGACCGATCATGGCCCCGACCTCCGGCGAAGGATCTGGCCAGTGTTGATGCCGGATCGCACTAGCAGTTGCCCGACAAATGCTGCTGCAAGTTGCATCGCGAGACATCGGTCAGGTGACGGATCTTTAATCGCGATCGCCCTCGGTGGGCCACGGGGGCGAGAAGGGGCCGACCGGGATCAATCGGGCCGACTGGGGCTGGACCCGGCCGGTCAGCCGATGCCGTCGCTCCAGAGGCGACGCCAGCGGCCCGGCCGGCTCACCTGTTCCAGGGCCTGCTGGCGGGCGGAGTTCTCCTGGGCGTCGTCCAGGCGGTCCAGGGTCACCGAGCCGTACCGCCTGGCCAGCGCGGTCTTGATCATGTGGTCGGCCAGGACCGGGTTCTTCGGGAAGGCCGGGCCGTGCATGTAGGTGCCGATCGCGTTCTTGTAGACGACGCCCTCCCAGCCGTCCTCGGAGTTGTTCCCGGCGCCGGCCAGGACCCGGCCGAAGGGCCGCGCCTGCGCGTCCAGGTAGGTCCGGCCGCCGTGATTCTCGAAGCCGACCAGGACCCGCGAGCCCCACTGGACGACCAGGTTGCCGACGGCCCGGGTGCTCCCGGCCTTGGTGATGGTGTCCAGCAGCGTGCCGGTCTGGTTGGCCCGGTGAACCGTGTGCGCGGGGAACACGCCGAGCCCGGGCAGGTCCTCCCCGCTGGCCGTCCGGTAGTAGTGGCCCCACAGCTGATAGCCGGCGCAGACCGCGAAGGCCGCCGCGCCGTCCTCCACGGCCTGGCGGATCCCGTCCCCCTTCACCTGCAGCAGGTCCTCGAAGACCAGGCGCTGGTGGGTGTCGGCCCCGCCGCCGGTGAGCAGCAGGTCCACCCGGTCCGGGTCCACCCGGTCGCCCACCTCGAGCTCGTCGATCTCGACGTCGATGCCGCGCCAGTGGCAGCGGTTCACGATCGTCAGCACGTTGCCGCGGTCGCCGTACTGGCTCATCACGCTCGGGTAGAGATAGCCGAGAACGAGTTTCATCTGGTCACGCTCCGGCCGTCTGGACCTGGCGCCAGAACGGCGCCAGGTACCCCCGCTGGACCAGTTCCCGGCGCAGCGTCCACAGCGCCGTGTACGAGGACAGCACGTACAGGGTCTCCCCTTCGGGAGTCTGCTGGATGGCCCGGAAGAACGTGCGAACCATGTCCTCTCCCAGCATCGGGACGACCGAGGACGGATCCGGCCGGGTGCCGTAGCTGCCGCACACGCCCGCGTACTTGAGCCGCAGCGCCAGGTCTTTCGCCCGCTGCCCGGAGATCGCCAGGTAGGCCAGCCGGCCCCGGCACGCCTCGAACTCGACGTCCCAGATCCACGAGACGTCGCGCCCGTCGGGGCCGTTGTCGTTGAGGCCGAACAGCAGATGCCTGGGACCGTCCGCGGACAACACAAGCCGCAGGCTCTCATTGAACCCGGTCGGGTTCTTCACCAGCAGCAGGACGGCCTGCTTGGTCCCGACCCTGACCCGCTCGAAACGCCCGAACGCGCAGACAGCTTCGCGCGCGGCTCCCTGGACCAGATCCGGGTCCACGCCGAGGCACGACGCCGCTGCCGCGGCGGCCAGCGCGTTGCAGGCGTTGTACAGCCCGGGGAGCGTCAGCTTGATCAATCTGTCGCCGGACGGCGTGGACGCCTGGGTCTGGCTGCCCTCGACCCCGTTCAGCTGGACCTTCCAGGCCGCGAACCGGGGATCCGGGCGCCGCCAGCCGCATTCCTTGCAGGCGTAGTGGCCGAGATGGGCGTAGAAGCTCAGGTCGTAGAGCAGGTCGTGGCTGCACTTGGGGCACCGCCGGGAGTCGGCCGCGTGCTCCAGCGCCGGCCGCGCCCACTGCCGGTCCTCCAGGCCGAAGTGCATGACCTTGGCCTGGACGCCGTCGCCGAGGTGAGCCACCTGGGGATCGTCGGCGTTCAGCACCACGGTGCTGGTCTCCGGCAGGCCTGACATCGCCGTCTCCCACAGCTTGGCGACGAAGTCCACCTCGAAGTACCGGTCCAGTTGATCGCGGAAGAGGTTGGTGATCACCACCAGCCGCGGGCTGAGCGTCTCGACGGCGCCGGGGAGCGCGCCCTCGTCCACCTCGAATATGCCGATCGCCGAGGCGGGGACATTCAGGGCGCCGATCCCGTTGGTGCGCACCAGCAGCGACGTGGCCACCCCGGAGAGCATGTTGGAACCCTCCGGATTCGTGATCACCTCCAGCCCCGCGGCCCTGGCCGCGCCGGCCAGGATCCGGGTGGTGGTCGTCTTCCCGTTGGTGCCGGTCACGAGCACGCAGCCGTTGGGCAGGCCGGCCGCCAGGCTGGCCAGCAGTCCGGGGTCTATCCACTCCGCCACATGCCCGGGAAGCGTGGTCCCGCCGCCCCGGCCGAGGGCGCGTGACATGAAGCGGACCGTCTTCGCGGCGTTGACGGCCGTCGCCCGGGCGGGCCAGCCCGCCAGCCGGGCCGCCTGGCTCGCGCCCGCCCCCTTCTCCCCCCGCACTGCGCCGGGTGCCTTCACTGTGCCTTTTGCGCGAACAGGGATATCCAGTACGGCCGCGCGATCATCTCGATCACGTCGCACTGGGTCTGGAACGGGAGCCTGGCCACCCGGTCCGCGAACTCCGGGTTGCTGGTGTGGTAGGTCACGTCCAGCGGTATCTCCTGGTCGTAGTAGTCGGTCATGCGCAGCGTCTCCATGTGCTGCTCGCCCAGCCACGACACCACGTCGGACAGGCGCAGGTGCTGCTCCCAGACGTGCAGGAACTCATCCACGACCCAGCTGTCGTCGGACAGGTCCACCGGGGGCGCCGTGTAGTAGTTCTTGAAGTTGCGGTCCCCCTGGGCCCAGACCCGCACCATCTCGATCCGGGCGTCGACGTCCATGACGTCGGGGTCGGCGACCTTGCGCATCATCTCCTGCTGGATCCGGCGTTCCCAGTTGCCGTAGTAGCCGTAGACGCCGATCCGCAGGATGCCGCCGGGCTTGAGCGCGCGGCTCAGGATCGCGACGCCCCGCTTCGGGTCGGGCAGGTGGTGGACGGTGCCCCAGGAGACGATGTAGTCGAATTCATCCGCCTGATCGAGGGCCATGATGTTCTGCTCATAGGCCCGCGCGTTGCTGACGTTCTCGGCGTCCAGGGTCTTGTTGACCAGGCCGACGGATGTCGCGGAGAGGTCGTATCCGATGAACTTCGCCTCGGGGAACTCCTTGGCGTAATCCAGCATCATCAGGCCCGTCCCGCAGGCGATATCACCGAATTGCGCGCCAGCCGGAACGACGCCGTGGTCGCGGAGGAACTGGCGCACATAGGCGGCGTGACGCCGGTAGCTGTGCTTGCGCTGAGGCGGCGGGAACGGGTGTCGCGCGTACATTTGCCGGACGGCGCTGACGACCTCGGTGGAGGCGAGGTCATCGAGTTCGGGCAGCTCATCGCCGACCGAGCGCACATCTGTGATCAAGGTGGTCCAACCCCTTCTCGTCTACATGGGACGGCGCCGGATGGCCGGTCGCGGACGCACGGAATAACGCTGCTGCGCCTGGTGTGCGCCCCGTCGAACGGCATCCGTTCGTCGCGTCAGGCAACGCGAAATCCCCCCGACGCCGGCCGCATCGGGCCGGCAGAACAACCGGTCTCGTTCCCTCGGTGCCGTCTGCAAAACCTTGGACGGCGCGGGCGCGAGTCCTTGCCCGGCGGCACATGCCGGCGATTCAGCCGCGCGCGGCGGCCTTTGTCGCACCGCTTGCCGGGGCTGCCTGGCCGGCGCGGTCGGTGTCTCGCGCCCGGGCCGGCGGGCCGCCGAGACGTGCGCGTTCCCTGTGAACCGACCTGAACGCGGACGTCTCGTTACTCTCCTGGGCGATCGCGACCCGTTCGAGATCTTCATGGCTCACCCTGGTTCCAGGGCTCCGGCGGGTAGCAGAGGAGGGTCGTCGTGAGCGACTGGGATGTCGTGCTGCGCGGGGGGCGCGTGATCGATCCCGAGTCCGGGCTGGACGGGTTGCGGGACGTGGCCGTCGCGGGCGGGCAGGTGGCCGACGTCGGGACCGGGCTTTCGCCGGGGCGGGCCGATCTCGACGTGACCGGCCTGGTGGTCACGGCCGGGTTCATCGACCTGCACAGCCACGTCAACGACATCGCCGGGCTCCGGCTGCAGGCCATGGACGGGGTCACCACCGCGCTCGAGCTCGAGGCGGGCGTCAGCCCGGTCGACGCCGCCTACCGCGAGGCCGCCGCCCAGGGCCGGCCGGTCAACTACGGGTTCGCCACGTCCTGGGCCATGGCCCGGATGGAGGCGGTGGCCGGGATACCGCTCGGGGGCGGGCCGATGACGTTCCTGAACGACATCGCGAGCCCGGCCTGGCAGCGCGCGGCCACGCCGATGGAGATCAACGCGCTCCTGGCCCGGCTTTCCGCCGACCTGGCCGACGGGGCGGTCGGCATCGGGGTGCTCGCCGGGTATGCCCCTGGCGCCGACCCGGACGAGTACCTGCAGGTCGCCGCCTTGGCCGCCGAGGCAGGGGTGCCCACGTTCACGCACTCGCGGGACCTGATCGAGATGGCACCGGCCACGCTCATCGACGGCGCCGAGGAGATCGTCCGGGCCGCCGCCGAGACCGGCGCCCAGATGCACTACTGCCACGTCAACAGCACCTCGCAGCGGCACATCGACCGGGTGCTCGACCTGGTCGCCCGGGCCCAGGCGGCGGGCGCCCGGGTCAGCACCGAGGCCTACCCGTACGGGTCGGGCATGACCGGGATCGGCGCCGCGTTCCTGGCGCCGGAGCGGCTCGGCGAGCGCGGCCTGTCGCCGTCCTCGCTCACTTACGCGCCGACCGGCGAGCGGGTGGCCAGCGAGGAGCGGCTGCGCGAGCTGCGCCGGGCCGACCCGGGCGGGCTGGTGATCATCCGGCTGCTGGACGAGGACGATCCGGCGGATCGCCGGCACCTGATGCGCTCCCTGATGTTCCCCGGCTCCGTGGTGGCCAGCGACGCCATGCCGCTGACCTGGCCCGGTCAGGCACCCGACCCGCTGGCCTGGCCGGTGCCGGATACGGCGGTCACGCACCCGCGCAGCGCCGGGACGTTCTCCCGCGCGCTGCGCCTGCTCACCCGGGACGGCGGGACGCTCGGCCTGGCCGAGGCGCTGGGCAAGTGCAGCCTGCTCCCGGCCCGGGTGCTGCAGGACCGGGTGCCGCAGATGCGCCGCAAGGGCCGGCTGCGGCCCGGCAGCGACGGCGACGTCGTCGTGTTCGACCCGGCCGAGATCAGCGACCGGGCCAGCTATGCGAGCAGCACCCGCCCGTCGGCCGGGATCCGGCATGTCCTGGTCGGCGGGACCCCGGTGGTGCTGGACGGGGCGATCGTGCCCGGCGCCCTGCCCGGCCGTCCGGTCCGGGCCGGGCATTAACTGCCATACTGATGCGATGTCGCAGCCAGATCCCGTTATCCCCATGACGACGACTGACTCTTTGCCGCAGGGCCTGCAGCGGGACCGCGTGATAAACCGGGCGACCATTCTGACCAGCCGCGGGCACCCGAATCCCGGATCGGCGCGGGACGCCCTGGCCGAGTGGGCCCAGCGGTGCAACTACGACGCGGTGGTCGGCGTGCGGTTCGTGGCCACCGCCGAGATCCCCCCCTCCGGCGAGACGGTCACCGAGGTCAAATGGGCGGCCTACGGGACCGCGATCGGCTGGTGAGCCCGGCCGGGCCGCATGGCCGCGTCGCTTAGCGTGGGGCCATGAGAGACGAGTATGAGCCCAACCGGGTACTCGGCTTCCCCGTCGGGCCCCGGCGACCGCCGCAACCCCGGCCGCCGCGCGAGGGCGCCCGGCCGGCACCGGGACCGGGTGGCCCCGTGATGCCACGGGAGGGCGAGGAATCGCAGCGGGTGCTGGGCTTCTCCGTTGACCTCTTCCGCCAGGTCAATCTCGGCCGGCTCCGCTCGCTCGTCCGCGCCGTGGCCAGGAGAAGGTGACCGGGTTCCTCTAGAGTGCTGGTCATGATCAACGTGTGTTTCGCGGGCATCACCGGCTGGGCGGCGCCGCCGATCGCCGACGCGATCGAGGCCGCCGGCGATCTGGCCCTCACCGCCGGCGTGTCCCGGTCCGCGGCGGGCCAGGGCCTGGGCCAGGTCACCGGCCAGGACAACGACGGATGGGTGTACCCGACGGTCGCCGAGGCGATGGCGTCCGCGCCGGTCGACGTCCTCGTGGACTACACCAGCGCCACGGCGGTCCGGGGCAACGTGTGGACCGCGGTCGAGGCCGGGGTGCACACGGTGATCGGCTCCAGCGGGCTGACCGAGGCCGACTACCAGGAGCTGGACGGCCTCGCCCGGGAGCGGGGCGCCGGCGTGATAGCGGCGGGCAACTTCTCGGTCATGGCGGCGGTGCTGCGCCGGGCCGCCGCCATGGCCGCGGAGCACCTGGACTACTGGGAGATCCTGGACTTCGCCAGTGAGGCCAAGCCCGACGTGCCCAGCGGCACCTCCCGGGAGCTCGCCGAGACCCTGGCCGACGTGCGCCGGCCGCGCCAGGCGGTGGCCGTGGCCGACCTGCACGGCCCGGCCGAGGCACGCGGCGCCGAGGTGGCGGGCACCCGGATCCACTCGGTCCGGCTGCCCAGTTTCGTGGTCACGACCGAGGTCGTGTTCGGCGGGCCCGGCGAGCGGCTGATCCTGCGGCATGACCCGGGCCTGACCCCGCATCCGTACGTGGCCGGCACGCTCCTGGCCATCCGCCACGTGGCCGAGGTGCCCGGCGTCCGCCGCGGACTGGATTCGCTGCTGTTCGCGGGCTCCCGGCCAGACTGACCCCGGTAGCTAGCGGCCGTCGCCGCCGGCCGTCTCGCATGAGCGGCGCGGCTCGACGAACCACTCGCGGCCGAACAGGAACGCGAAGACCGGGACGGGTAAGGCCAGCATGACCCGCGCCAGGCGGGCCGCCCGGCTCCGGGAGCCGGTGAACGACCGGTGAGCCGCGAGGGCCGCACGCTTTTGCCGCGCGTAGCGGCGCACGTTGAACCGATGCGTGATCGCCGACCGGGGGCTGAACGACCCGCGGCTCTCCCGCGGGCCGTACCGGACCACGAGCCGCATCAGGCGCAGCGGGCCGAGCACCGCTGAGACAAGTTCCCTGGGCAGGGTCGCCTCCAGCACCCGGATGCCGGTCATCTCGGCGGCCCGGGCCCCGACCTCGTGCACCTTGACGTGGTCGCGGTGCCCGTAGCCGCCCCGGGGGTCGTAGCTGAGCAGCAGGTCGGCCTGCTCGTCCCGGATCAGCTCGGCCAGCCGCCCGGCCGCCTCGTCGACGTCCGCGCGGACGAACCGCACCAGGCCCGGCGGGTCGGGAAACAGGATGGCGCCGTGCCCGCTGTCGGCGTAGCCGAGGTGCACGACCCGGGCGGCGCCCAGCACGGACGCGCTGGCCTCGAGCTCGTCCAGCCGGGTCCGCTCGCCGACCGCGCGTTCGCGGCGCACGATCCCGTCGGTGGCCACGACGATGACCACCCGGTGGCCCTCGGCGGCCAGGCGGGCCAGCGTGCCGCCGGTCAGCAGAGCCTCATCGTCCGGGTGGGCATGAAACGCCAGTACTGTCGCCATGTGGACCAGCCTGACACGGACGGCGTCACTCTCGGGAGGGCGACTACAGGGCGATGAGGCCCGCATCGGTCGGCCGGAACCCGCAGCTGCCGAGGTAGAACGGGCGGAGGTAGTCCTCGAAGTCAACGTGCAGCCAGGCACAACCGGCCGCGCGGGCCTGCCGGGCGGCCTCGGCAACGAGGCCGGTGCCCACCCCCCGGCGCCGCTCACGGAGGGCGACGACGGTGTCCAGGATGAAGGCATGGCTGCCTCCGTCCCACGCGACGTTGACGAAGCCGGCCAGCTCCGCGCCGCGCCGGGCGCAGACCCAGCCGAGGCTGTGCCCCCGCACCTGAGCGAGCCAGTCGTCGTCGCCCGGCCCGTGGCCGAAGCCCTCCCCATGCAAGGCGCTGACCTCGGCGTTGCTGAAGGCGCCGCGCCACTCATAGATGATCACCAGGTCCGGTCTCCTTCCGATTCGCCCGGGGCATAGGGGCTATGGCCGTACAGTGAGCTGCGTGACCGGAACCTGGCAAGTCGAGCCTTCTGGGCCGCTACGCGGCGATATCCGAGTCCGGGGATCGAAGAACGCGGTAACCAAGCACATGGTGGCCGCGATGCTCGGCGACGCGCCGAGCACGATCCGCAACGTTCCCGAGGTCGGGGACACCGACATCACCGCCGCGATGCTGGAATCCATCGGTTACCACGTGGTCCGTTCCGATGCCGAGATCACGATTGTGGCCGGAGACGGCGTCGAGCCGCACGTGCCGGAGGCGTTCACCGGCCTCAACCGGATCCCGATCCTGATGCTGGGCCCGCTGCTGCACCAGACCGGCGAGGCCTACGTGCCGCTGGTCGGGGGCGACCCGATCGGGCAGCGGCCGGTCGACTTTCACGTGGCGGCGCTGCGGGCCCTGGGCGCCGAGGTGGAGGTCGGCCCGAGCGGCATCAAGGCCCGGGCCGGGCGGCTGCACGGCGCCCGGATCGACCTGCCGTACCCGAGCGTGGGCGCGACCGAGACCGTGCTGCTGTCCGCGGTGCTGGCCGAGGGAAAGACCGTGCTGCGGGGCGCCGCCACCGAGCCGGAAGTGGTCGAGCTCGCGCTGTTCCTGCAGCGGATGGGCGCGCACATCGAGCTGAGCCCGGACCGGCGGATCGTCATCGAGGGGGTGCAGCGGCTGCGCGGGGCGTCCACCCGGCTGGCCGGCGACCGGCTCGAGGCCTTCTCGTACCTGGTGGCCGGGCTGATCACCGGGGGCGAGGTCCGGGTGCACGGGTGTCCGCAGGACCGGCTGGTCACCGCGATCACCACGCTGGCCCGGATGGGCGCCCGGTTCGACATCACCGACGAGTGGATCACGGCGTCGGCGCCGGCCGGGCTGCGGGCGGCCGCGGTGCACACCGATACCCATCCCGGGTTCATGACCGACTGGCAGCAGCCGCTGATGGTGCTGTTCACCCAGGCCGAAGGGATGTCGGTGCTGCACGAGACGGTGTTCGAGAACCGGCTGGTGTATGTCCCCGCGCTGCAGCGGATGGGGTGCGAGATCGAGGTGTTCGCGGCCTGCCTGGGCGGGCCCGCGTGCCGCTTCCACGACACCAACGCGGTCCACTCCGCCGTGATCCGGGGCGTGTCCAAGCTGCGCGGCGCGGATGTCACGCTGCCCGACGTGCGGGCCGGGTTCTCGGCCGTGCTGGCCGCCGCCGTTGCCGACCAGCCGTCGACGCTGCGCGGCATCCACCACATCGAGCGCGGCTATCACCGGCCATTCGAGCAGTTCGCTTCGCTGGGCCTGACCTTGCGCCGAGGGTGATCGGCCCGTCCGGACGGAGTAGAAAGGGAGGCATGACCTCCCCAGCCTTGTCCTCGCCCGGCATCCCGGACCTCGCCGACGTGATCGCGGCGCGCCAGCGCATCGCCCCGTACCTGCGGCCCACCCCGCTGTATGCCTATCCCGCGCTCGACGCGGTGGCCGGCGCGCGGCTGCACGTGAAGCACGAGAACCATCAGCCCGTCGGCGCATTCAAGGTCCGCGGGGGCGTGAACCTGGTCAGCCAGCTCGGCGCCGGCGAGCGGGGCCGGGGCGTCGTCACCGCCTCGACGGGCAACCATGGCCAGTCGGTGGCCTTCGCGTCGAATATCTTCGACGTGCGCGCGATCGTGTGCGTGCCCGAGCAGGCCAACCCGGTGAAGGTGGAGTCGATGCGCGCGCTCGGCGCCGACATCGTCTTCCACGGCCGGGATTTCGACGACGCGCGTGAGCACTGCGAGAAGCTGTCCGCCGAGCACGGCTACCGGTACATCCATTCCGCGAACGAGCCGGACCTGATCGCGGGCGTGGGCACCTACACGCTGGAGATCCTGGAGACCGAGCCTGCCACCGACGTGATCGTCGTCCCGGTAGGCGGGGGCAGCGGGGCGGCGGGCGCGTGCATCGTGGCCAAGTCGGCCCGGCGGTCGATCGAGGTGATCGGCGTGCAGGCCGAGGCGGCCCCGGCCGCGTACCGCTCCTGGCGGGCCCGGGAGTTGCTGACCGACGCGAACACCACCAGGGCCGAGGGGCTGGCCACCGGGACCGCCTTTGACCTGCCGCAGCGGATCCTGTGGGAGCTGCTCGACGACTTCGTCCTGGTCTCCGAGAACGCGCTGACGAACGCGACCCGGCTGATGATCGAGAAGACGCGGAACCTGGTCGAGCCGGCCGGGGCGGCGGCGCTGGCCGCCGTGCTGGCCGACCCCGCCCGGTTCGCCGGGCGGAACGTGACGATCGTCTGCAGCGGCGGCAACATCAGCCCGGCGCAGCTCGCGGCCCTCTGGGCGGACCAGGGCGACTGACCCGGCCTGCCGCCGGCGAGCGGCCCGGCCTCGTAGAGTGACCCGCGTGAGCCTGTCTGTCGACTTCGCGGCCGTCCCCGAAGGCCAGCGCGCCGTCGAGGTCGACCGGCTGTGCGAGGCCATGGAGGCCGCCGACCGGGCGGGCCGGTACCCGAAGCTCACGGTCGAGCGGCCCTGGTCGGCGCACAATCCGGTGCTGGAAGGCGAGTTCGCCTGCCCCCGGGCGATCCGCTGGTACCTGGAGCGGGAACTGGGCCGCCTGGCCGCGCACGGGGCCCGGGTCTCGGTCTGCGCCGGCCGCGAGGCGCTGGACCTGCACGACCCTAGGCTCGGGCCTGCCGTGGACGAGACGCGCTGGGACCTGAGGCGCAAGAAGCTGTTCCTGTTCGCCCCGGAGCGCATGGCGCTGTCGATCGACCGGCTGCGGCACTACACGGGCACACCGGCCGAGTATTTCCAGCGCTACGTGCTGCTCACCAACTACGCCTGGCACGTGGAGGAGTTCCGCGCCGCCCTGCCGGACGCGGTCGGCCCCGATTCCGAGGGCCGCCAGATGCCCGCCTGGCACCACATGCTGCCCGGCCGCTCCGGCGTGACCATGGTGAACATCGGCGTCGGGACGTCCAACGCCAAGACGATCACCGATCACCTGGCCGTGCTCCGCCCCGACCTGCTGCTGATGATCGGGCACTGCGCCGGCCTGCGCAACCACCAGGAGATCGGCGACCTGGTGCTGGCCAGCGCCTACATGCGCGACGACCGGGTACTCGATGACATGCTGCCGCTGAGCGTTCCCGTGGTGTCCAACCACACGCTGAACACCCTGCTGCTCGGCGAGCTGGACGCGCGCGGCCTGCGCAGCCGGATGGGCGTGGTGTTCACGACCGGGAACCGGAACTGGGAGCTGAACCTCGCGCTGGTGGAAGACCGGCTGCGGCTGTCTCGCGCCCTCGCCGTGGACATGGAGTCGGCGACGGTGGCCGCCAACGGATTCCGCTACCGGATCCCCAGCGCCACCCTGCTCGCGGTGAGCGACAAGCCGCTGCACGCCAGCCCCAAGCTCAGCGGCGACGCGCAGGTCTTCTACAGCGCCAGCCGCCGCCAGCACGTCGAGATCGCGATCTCGGTGGCCGGGAAGGTGCGGGAACTCTACCCCGGCGGGCTGCCCGCCACCGACCTGCGCTCGCCCGACGAGCCGCTGCTGGGCATGGCCGACGCGGGCGGGTGACGGTCCTAGGTGTGGCCGAGGCCGAGCAGGAAGTTGATCAGCCCGGTGAAGTACGTCTTCTGGTCGTCGTACATGGCCAGGTGGCTGCCGTCCGGGCAGTACAGGTAGCGCCCGGCGGGCAGGCGGCCCGCCATCATCTCCAAGTGGGCCGGGTCCATGGTGTCGTGGCGCGCGCCGATCACCAGCGTCGGCACCGTGATCGAGGACAGCTCCGCGGTTCGGTCCCAGTCGGCGAGCTTGGCCTCGCTGCTGATGCCCAGCTCGCTGGGGCCCTGCATCGACACGTAGATCGCGGGGTTGATGTGGGCGAAGCCGCGCTGTACCGGGTCCGGCCAGTCGGCGAGCGGCATGCGCAGCACGTGGTAGATGTAGTGCTGGTCGTACAGGAGCTGCTGGTACCTGGGGTTCTCGATGTCCCCGCTGGCCTCCATCGACTTGATCTCCGCCAGCGCCGCCTGGTCCATCTCCGGCATCAGCACGTGCTCGGCATACTCGTTGTAGGCCGGGACGCTGGCCATCATGTTGGAGATGATCAGGCCGCGCAGGTGCCGCTGGTAGCGCAGCGCGTACTCGATGGCCAGTATGCCGCCCCATGACTGCCCGTACAGCACGAAGTTGTCTACGTCCAGGCCGAGCGCCCGGCGGACCTGCTCCACCTCGTCGACGAACCGGTCGACCTCCCACAGCGACGGCTCGTCGGGCTGGTCGCTGAACCCGGAGCCGAGCTGGTCGTAGTAGTAGTACTCCACCCCGGCCGCCGGCAGGTAGGTGTCGCACGCCTCCAGGTACTCGTGCGTCGAGCCCGGCCCGCCGTGCAGCAGCAGCAACCTCAGGTCGGGATTGTTGCCGACCCGCTTGACCCACACCTTGTACTCGCCCTTCGGCGTACTGATGCCGATCCTGCGGGCCCCGCCGCTCAGCGCGTCATCCCGGTGGGAAGAGTCCAGATAGCTTGCGTTCGACGACACCTGCCCGCCCTTTCCGCCCCGGGCGCCCGCCGGGTGAGCAACAGACTAACGCCG
Source organism: Streptosporangiaceae bacterium (assembly GCA_030040095.1). Taxonomy (GTDB): domain Bacteria; phylum Actinomycetota; class Actinomycetes; order Streptosporangiales; family Streptosporangiaceae; genus JASHPR01. Next base: position 12,984 of record JASHUI010000587.1, read on the forward strand.
GCTCCCCCCGCCGTCCCCGGTACGCTCCGCGACATGACGAACATACGGGTGGGCCTGGAGGCAGGCCGCCGGTGGGTCTTCGCGACCGCGATCGACTGGCCCGGCTGGTGCCGCCGGGGCCGCGGCGAGCAGGCGGCCCTCGACGCGCTCATCGGGTATGCCGGACGTTACGCCGACGTCGCGGGGGCATCGTTCAGCCCGGGCGAGCTCGAGGTGGTGGGACAGGTGCCGGGCAACTCGATCACCGACTTCGGAGCGCCCGACCGGCCGGGCCCGTGGGACGACGAGCCGCTCGGGCCCGCGGAGGCCGGACGGCTGACCGGACTGCTCGAGGCGTGCTGGCGGTACCTGGACTCGGTGCTGTCCACCGCGCCCGAGGCGCTGGTGAAGGGGCCCCGCGGCGGCGGCCGGGACCGCGACGCGATCGCCGATCACGTCCGCGAGGCCGAACGGACCCTGATGTGCGTCAAGGCCGGGACCCGGATACCGCCGCGCACGCCCTGGGACCGGCAGCGCGCCGCCCTCACCGCGGCGCTGCGCGACGGGGCCCCCGGCGGCACCTGGCCCGCCCGGTACATCATCCGGCGCGGCGCCTGGCACGTGCTGGACCACGCCTGGGAGATCGAGGACCGGATACCGGCCGGCGGCTAGCCAGCCCTGCAGCGGGGCTCCTCAGGGGCCAATCCGCGACGAAGCGGTAAGAACGGTGCCCGGCGGGTCATTTCCAGATGATGACCCTCTTCCAGTCTGCGGCCGCGAAGGAGCAGGCACCCATGCCCGACCCCGAGGCGGCCGAGCGGTTCAGCTCGCTGTACGACCGGAACTACCGCCGGGTTTACGCGTATGCCGTGAGCCGCGCCGGGCGGCAGCTGGCCGAGGAGATCGCGAGCGAGGTATTCCTGATCGCCTGGCGGCGGCTGGCCGACGTGCCCGCGCAGGAACTGCCCTGGCTGCTCACGGTGGCCAGGAACGTGGCCGCCAGCCAGTTCCGCGCCGCCGTCAGGGAGCAGTCGATCGCTGCGGAGCTGCGTGCCTGGACGTCAGAGGCCGACCTGGCCACCGGCGACATCGCGGACGAGATCACAGAACGCATCGCCGTGCTCGCCGCCGTGGCTACGCTGCCCGAGGCCGAACGGGAGCTGCTCACGCTGGTCGCGTGGCATGGCCTGGCGCCGAACGAGGCGGCCCAGGTCGTCGGGTGCTCCACGGCCACGTATTTCGTCCGCCTGCACCGGGCCCGGCGGCGGCTGGAACGCGCGATGCGCGGCCTCGGGCCCGCCAACCGCGCCCCCCGGAACCCCCGGGTGTCCGCGCTCGCCCACCAACGGGAGGAGCGATCCCCATGACCCGGAGTCCAGTCCCGCCGCGCGCACGCCGCGGCCGCGATGTGATGGGCCTGCTGGCCAGGGCCCGGCCCTCCCGGCTCGATCCCGGCACGGAGCGGGTGCGGGCCGCGCGGGCCGCCGTCCAGTTCGCCGCCGACCAGATGGCGGGGGCCGATGCCGGC
>JASHUI010000588.1:0-5662 GCA_030040095.1 Streptosporangiaceae bacterium
GGGTCCGACGCGATCTTGCTCGCCGCCTGGGCCTGCCTGGCGTCGCGCGTGACCGGCCGGCCGGACGTCGTGATCGAGACGCTGTTCGACGGGCGCAGGCTCGAAGAGCTGCGGGGATCGCTGGGCCCGTTCGCCGATCGGCTCCCGGTCAGGATCGCCGCCGGGCCGGAGCGGACCGGCGCCGAGGTCATCGGCGAGATCGCCGGAGCGCTGGCGGCCCATCGCGAGTGGCTGGAGTTCGCCCCGAGCGCTCGGCCCGCCCCGGTCGCCGGAGAATTCGGGTTCGGCTACCTCGAGCATGGGGCCGGACGTCGCTGCGGCCCGGTGGTGCTCAGCATCACGTCGCTGACCGACCGCGTTTCCCGCCCCGGCCCCACGTTGCTGTGCCGCAGGACCGGCCAGGAACTCGTGCTCGGCGTGACCGTCGGGCCGGCCACCGGCGCGGACCCGTCGCAGCCCGCGCCCGACGACATCCTCGGCTACTTCGCTAGCGCGCTGGACTCGCTGCTCGGCGACACCGGCCGCAGGCTCGACGCCCTGGCCCTGATCTCCGCGGAGCGGCGCCGCGAGCTGCTGGCCCGCTTCGGCGCGGGCGCCAGGCGGCCATCCGGGCCAGGGACATTTCCGGGGCTGTTCGCCGAGCAGGCGGGGCGGGCTCCCGACGCGGTGGCGCTGGCCTGCGGCCATGCCCTGGTGACCTACGCGCGGCTCCGCCGCCAGGCCTCCGCGGTGGCGTCGCTCCTGGCCGGCCGCGGCATCGGCCGGGGCGACGTGGTGGCCCTCTCGCTCGATCGCGGCCCGCTGGCCGTGATCGTCATGGTGGGGATCCTCCAGGCCGGCGCGGCATTCCTGGTCATCGACCCGGCGGACCCGCCCGCCCGGAAGGTCTTCGTCTGCACCGACGCCCGCGCCGCGTTGCTGATCACCAGCGCCCGGGACGCCGGCCGGCCGCCGGTCAGCGGGTGTCCCGTCCTGGCCCTGCCGGACGACGCCGGGGCCGGGCGGACGGAGGCGGTCTTCCGGGCAGGCCCGCTGTCTGGCACCGACGCCGCGTACGTCTGCTACACCTCCGGCACGACGGGCGAGCCCAACGGCGTGCTCGTCCAGCACGGCAGCCTGGTGAATTACCTGCGCTGGGTGCATCGCGAGATCGCGGGGGATATCCAGCTGCCGCTGGTGTCGCGACTGACCTTCGACGCCTCGCTCAAGCAGGCTCTCGGCCCGCTGCTGCACGGCGGCCAGGTCTGGTTGCTCCCGGAGCCGACGCTGGCCGATCCGCGGTCGCTGTTTCAGGCGCTCAGCTCCCGGGGCGGAGCCGGTTACCGGATCGGATTCAACGGCGTCCCGGCGCTCTGGGCCGCGGTGCTGAGGGCGGCCGAGGAAGCGCCCCGCGGTGACGCGGATGCTTTCCGCCTCGGGATGCGCGCGGTGCTCCTGGGCGGGGAGGCCCTGCCCGGCGGACTCGTGGCCCGCACCGAGGCGTTCCTCCCCGGTGCCGAGATGTGGAATCTGTACGGGCCGACCGAGGCGACGGCCAACGCCAGCGCCGGCCGGGTGGGCCAGGCCCACGGCGTGTCGATCGGCCGGCCCGTCGACAACGTTCAGATACTCCTGCTCGACCGTTATCTGGAGCCGGTCCCGGCCGGAGTGCCCGGACGCCTGTTCGTGGCCGGGGCCGGCGTGGCCCGGTGCTACATCGGCCGCCCCGGCCTGACCGCGAGCCGGTTCCGCCCGCACCCGTTCTCCGGCGTGCCCGGCGACCGGATGTACGACACAGGCGATGTGGCGCGCTTCCTTCCCGACGGGCGCGTCGATTTCCTCGGGCGCGACGACCTGCAGGTCAAGATCAACGGATTTCGCATCGAGCCCGAGGGCGTCGAGGCCACGATGGCCGCGCTGCCCGGCGTCCGCGAGGCGGCCCTGGCGGTGCAGACGGCCGCGTCGGGTGCCACCGAGCTGGTCGGATGCCTGGTGCCCGACTCCCCGGCGCCGCTGCCAATGCCCGAGCTGCGGTCCCTGCTGGCGCGCACCCTGCCGCGCTACGCGGTGCCGACCCGGTTCCTCCAGCTGAGCGAGCTTCCGCGGACGCCCGCGGCCAAGCTGGACCGGGCGGCGCTGCGGGAACTGGCCCGCGGCGAGGAGCGCGGCTCGGCCGGGGTCGCCGGGCACCGGTCGCTCATCGAGGCCGAGGTGGCCGGCATCTGGGCCCGGCTGCTGGGAGCGGACTCCATCGGCCCTGACGACAACTTCTTCTCGCTCGGCGGGCACTCGCTGCTGACGGTCGAGCTCATTTCGAGGGTGCAGGAGGCGACCGGCGTCCTGCTGGTGGCGCAGACCGTGTTCGAAGCGCCGACGCTGCGGGAGTTCTCGGCCAGGATCGAGGACGAGCTGGCCGGGGGGAGCGGGGCCGCCCGGCCGGCCCTCGAGCGCGTGTCCCGTGACCGTCCGCTGCCCGTGTCCTTCAGCCAGCAGCGGCTGCTGCTGCTGGAGTCGCTCGAGCCGGGCGTGCGCCGGCATAACCTGCTGGCCGCCCGGCGCATCGTCGGCACGATCAGCGAGGACGGCGTGCGGCGGGCGCTGGACGCGATCGCCGCGCGGCACGAGATTCTGCGCACCGGGTTCGTGGCCGGCCCGCGCCCTGTCCAGGTCATCACCGGCGAGGTCGCCGTCCCGCTGACCGTGACGGACCTCAGGGCCTCGGCGGGCAGGGATCCGGAGCTGGCCGAGGTCCAGCGCCTGGCCGACCGGCTGCTCGGCCAGGGGTTCTCCCTGGAGTCGCCGCCCTTGATGCGCGCGGAGCTGGTGCGCCTGGGCCAAGACGACGCCGTCCTGCTGCTGGCCCTGCACCGCCTGGTATGCGACGGCTGGGCCAAGGCGCTGCTGTTCGAGGAGTTCGCCAGCCTCTACGGCGCCGCCATCACCGGGACGGCGGGCTCGCTGCCCGAACTGGCCGTGCAGTACGCCGACTACGCCGCGTGGGAGCGTCGGTGCGTCACCGACCAGGTCCTGGCCGAGCAGCTGGCCTACTGGCGGCAGCGGCTGGCCGGGACCGGCCCGCCCCGCCTGCCGGCCGACCACCCGCGGACCAAGGCGCCGTCGCACCGCGGGCACGCCGTGCACCGGCGGCTGTCCGCCGGGCTCACCCAGGTGCTGAGAAGACTCGCCATGGACGGCGGATCGACCCTGTTCATGACCACGCTGGCGGCCTTCGCCATGCTGCTTTCCGGCTACACCGGCCAGTCGGACATCGTCGTGGTCACCCCGGTCACCGCCCGCAAGCGCGCCGAGCTCGCGGCGCTCATCGGCCCGTTCCTCAATCTCGTGGCGCTCCGCGTCGACCTGACCCGCGACCCGAGCTTCGCCGAGTTGCTGCGGCGGGTACGCGAGAGCGCGTTCGCCGCGAACGCTCGCCAGGATCTGCCGTTCGAGCGGCTCGCCGACGAGTTGCTTGCCGGACGAGGCGGATCGCGGGCATCGGCGTTTCCGGTCATGTTCAATTTCGCCCGCGCGCCCGAGCCAGAAATCGACGTGTGCCCGGGCACGGTGCTCAGGATCGCAGATGTCGAGCCGGGGTCATCCGCATACGACCTCGAGCTCTTGGTGGAGGAGGAGCCGCAGAACCTGCTGATCCGCCTCATCGCCGACCTCGACCTGTATGAATCCACTACGGCTGAGCGGATGCTCGCAAACTTCGAAGCGCTCTTGCGCTCGGTGGGAGAGGAGCCAGATCGCCCGATGTCCGAACACTTCCTCGCGGTCCCGCCGGACCGCGCCGCCGCCGGGCGAGCACAGCCGCAGCGAACGGCCGGGCGCCGCGGCTTCATCGACACGATCTTCACGGCCCGGGCGCGGACCAGTGCCCACCTGCCCGCGGTCAGGAGCGCGGACGCCAGCGTCAGCTACGGCGACCTCGACGGCCGGAGCAATCAGCTGGCCCACTACCTGACCGGCCGGGGCGTGGTTCCCGGCCAGGTCGTCGCGCTCCTCATGGACGCCACGGCTGATCTTGTCGCGACGATGATCGCGGTGATCAAGATCGGCGCCGGGTTCCTGGCGCTGGATGGCCAGGCCCCGGCCGAGCGGCTGCGCCGGGAGATAGCCGACGGGCATCCCGCCGTCCTGGTGACGACGGCGGACCAGGCGGCGCGGATCGGCTCGGTGGCGCCGGAAGCGGTGTGCCTGGATGCCGTGGCGGCGGCCATCGCGGCCTGCCCGGCGGGCTCGCCCGGGACCGGTGGTCGTGATCCCCGGCACCCGGCATGCGTCATTCCCGGAGCGAGGGGCGGCGCGGTCGTCTCGCACCAGAGCCTGGCCTGGGCGACGGCGGCGAGATCGGCGTATTACGCCGAGCCGGTGCAGTCGATGCTGGTGCCCGGGCCGGCCGGCTCGGGCCGCTTCGTGGCCGCGGCGCTGTGGACCCTGTGCAGCGGCGGCTGCCTCCTGCTGCCCGGCGCGCCGGACGGTGAGCCGCAGCGGATCGCGCGTTTGGTCGATGACGGCGAGGTCACGCACCTGATGGCCAGCACATCGCTCTACCTGGCCCTGCACGACCGGCGCCATCGGGCCAGCCTGGCCAGCCTGCGCACGGTCATCCTCTCGGGCGACCCCCTGTACGGCCCCCAGGTCGGCGCCCATTTCCGGCGGCTGCCGCAGACGGGTCTTTTCCATGAGTACTCCGGGCCCGAATGCGGGGGCTGGGGAATGGTGTACGAATGCTCGCCGGCGGACGAGGCGCTCGACCTGGTCCCGGTCAGCGCATCGAGAGCCGATGGCCGCTGGCGCGTGCTGAACCGCTCGTGGCTCGAGGTGCCCGACGGCGTGCCCGGAGAGCTGTTCGCCGGCGGCCCGCATACCGCCCTCGGGTACCAGGGGCACCCGGCCCTGACCGCCGGCCGATTCGTACCGGATCCGTGGGCCGGCCGGCCCGGCGCCCTGATGCACGGGACCGGCGATCTGGCCAGGGTGGGGCTCGATGGCAGCGTCGTGGTATTCGGTGCGCTCGACGAGCAGGTGCGGCTGCCCGGGCTTGCGGGGCACCGGATCCCGCTCGATCAGGCGGAGGCCGGGCTCCTGCGGCAGGAGGGCGTGCGCGAGGCAGCCGTGGTGGCCCGGGCGGACGCCGCCGGGGGCCGCGGCCTGATCGCCTACCTGGTGCCGGCCGGCCCGGGCCCGGTCGATGAGGAGCGGCTGCGGCGGCGGCTGCAGTCGGCGCTGCCCGGACATCTCGTGCCCGGTCAGTACGTGCAGCTGGATGAACTGCCCCGCAGGCGGGACGGCGCGCTCGATCGCACCGCGCTCGATCGCACCGCGCTGGCCGTCGCGCCGCCGGCCACGGACCAGGCCGATCCGCAGGCCGCGGCCGGCCAGCCCGGCCTGGTGACCAAGCTGGCCGAGATCTGGGCCGAGGAGTTCGACATCGCGCGCGTGACCGCCGATGACGACTTCTTCGCCCTCGGCGGCAACTCACTCCTGGCGTTGCACCTGCTGGCGCGCATCGAGGACGAGTTCGACGTCACGCTGCCGCTGCAGGCCCTGTTCGAGGCGCCCACCGTGACCCAGCTGGCCGAGGCCGTCGCCGCGAGCCTGGCCGAGGAGGGGTGATGCTGCCGCGATCCCGGGCCGGACGCCCGCCGGTCAGCGGGCTTTGGCGCGCGTCGGGTGA
>JASHUI010000589.1:0-4487 GCA_030040095.1 Streptosporangiaceae bacterium
ATCCGGCTCGTCACGGCGGGCCGTGTCCCACGGACTGGCGGCGTAACGCGGCTGGACGGCTGCGCGCGCGTCGGCCGCGGCCGACTGCATGTCGGCCAGCTGGCGGCGCAGTGCCGCGATCTCCACATCGCGCTCGGTCACCGTCCGCGCGACCTTGTTCAGCGCCTCGTCGGTAGCCCGCATGTCGTATCCCCACAGCGCCGCGGGCGGGCGCAGCAGTGCTACGTCGGCGGCGGTCACGATGTCGTTGTCCAGCGGCCGGACATCGGCGGCCGACGGCGCCATCTCCCCGCCGCGGCCCATGGCGACCACGATCAGGGCGCCGAGGATAGCCACGGCCATGACAACCAGCACGACAAGGAGTACCAACACACAAGAATCGTGCCATGCCCGAACCCGAGTTGGGGTGTCCAGAAGGCCCGGATCATGTGACCGAGCCGCTACCGTCCGATACCTCACGCTGACGGGCGTCCGATACGTCCTGCTGATGGGCTTCCTTGATGATCTGGATCACTTCGTCGGGATCGTCGGCGATCCGGAACAGCTCGGGGTCGGCGGCGGAGACCTTGCCCTGGGCCAGCAACGTCCCGTGTATCCACGAGGTAAGGCCCGACCAGTAGTCGCTGTCGACCAGGACGATGGGGAACTTGGTGATCTTGCCCGTCTGGACCAGCGTGAGCGCCTCGAACAGCTCGTCCAGGGTGCCGAACCCGCCCGGCAGTACCACGAACGCCTGCGAGTACTTGATGAACACCGTCTTGCGGACGAAGAAGTACCGGAACTCCAGGCCGATGTCGACGTAATCGTTGAGGCCCTGCTCCAGCGGCAGCTCGATGCCCAGCCCGACCGACACGCCGTTGGCGCTCACCGCGCCCCGGTTGGCGGCCTCCATGATCCCGGGGCCGCCCCCGGTGATCACCGCGTAGCCGGCCGCGGCCAGGCCCGCGCCGATCCGCTCGGCGCGCTCGTAGTCGACGCTCCCCGGTGCCGTCCGGGCCGACCCGAACACGGCGACGGCCGGGCCCAGCTCGGACAGCAGCCCGAACCCCTCGACGAACTCGGCCTGGATGCGCAGGACCCGCCACGGGTCGGTGTGCACCCAGTCGCTGGGACCGCGCCGGTCGAGCAGCCGCTGGTCGGTGGTGGTCTTCGGGATGTGCTTGCCGCGCAAGGTCGCTGGTCCCTGGCGGCGCAGGCGACGGTGCGGCTCGGGTTGGGCGTTCACGATCCCATAAGGTAGCTGGCCGGGCCAGTGACGCGGACCGGGTGCCGGCCGGCCGTCGCGGCTGTATCGCGCGCCGGGCAGCGGGTAACTTCGGTGTGTGCCCACTACGCGCCGCAGGCGTCGCGGAATCTCCGGTGTCAGCCTGCTGATCGCGGTGGTTGTGGTTCTTGGGTTGTATGTGGCGTTTCGCAGCGTCGCGCCGCTGTTGCAGGGGAGCGACTGCACCGCGGCGGGCGACGGCCAGGACATCGCGCTGAACCCCGGGCAGGCCAGCGACGCGGCCACGATCGCGGGCGTCGCGCAGCGGGACGGGCTGCCGCCCAGGGCGGTCACCGTGGCCTACGCGGCGGCCCTGCAGGAGTCGAAGCTGGAGAACCTGCCCTACGGGGACCGCGACTCGGTCGGGGTGTTCCAGCAGCGGCCGTCGCAGGGCTGGGGACCGCGCAGCGATCTGGAAAATCCGGTATACGCGACGTCAAAGTTCTTCGGCGCCCTGGCCAGGATTCCCGGCTATCAGCGGATGCCGATATATCAAGCGGCACAGGCGGTACAGCATAGCGCCGACGGATTTGCCTATGAGCCACATCAGGCGGTGGCCGCGAGCCTGACCACCGCCTTCACCGGGCAGGAGCCGCACGCGGTCTGGTGCTGGTACCGGCCGGAGATCAGCGGAAGGGCCAGGGTCGGAGCCGCCGTCGAGGGGCTGGCGCAGACATTCGGCCCGCAATCGGCCCGCGCCACGCCCGATCCCGGCCTGATCGTGCAGGTCGGGGGCACTCGGCAGGGCTGGACGATGGCGGCCTGGCTGGTGTCGCACGCCCAGCAGTACCACATCGCTGACGTGCGGTATGCCGGCTACCAATGGACGGCGGCCGACGGCGCCGAAGGATGGGCTCGAACAGTTTCTCCGGCTCCGCCGGGGAGCGTGGAGGTTGGCTGATAGCCTGCGATCCGTGGGGACGGAAAAGGAGCAAGTAACGTGACGTACATCATCACCCAGTCCTGCGTTGATTTGTTGGACAAGACATGCATCGAGGAGTGTCCCGTAGATTGCATCTACGAGGGCGAGCGCATGCTGTACATCCACCCGGACGAGTGCGTCGACTGCGGCGCCTGTGAGCCGGTCTGCCCGGTCGAAGCGATCTACTACGAAGACGATGTGCCCGCCCAGTGGAAGGACTTCTACCGGGCCAACGTCGACTTCTTCGAGGACATCGGGTCGCCGGGCGGTGCGTCCAAGGTCGGCAAGATCCATAAGGATCATCCGCTGGTGGCGGCGCTGCCGCCGCAGCCGCACTGATCTTGGCCGCTGACCGGGGGACCCGGGTGCCGACTCTCGCTGCCCGCCTGCCCCGGTTTCCCTGGGACGTGCTGGCGCCGCACAAGGCCACGGCGCTCGCTCACCCCGGCGGCATCGTCGACCTGTCGGTCGGGACGCCGGTGGATCCCGTTCCTGCCACGGCGCGCGAGGCGCTGGCGGCTGCGTCGGATGCCCACGGCTACCCGGCGACCGCCGGCACTCGCGCGCTCCGGCAGGCGGCGGCAGACTGGCTGGCGCGCCGGCACGGGGTCAGCGTCGACCCCGAGGCCGTGCTCCCGGTCATCGGGACCAAGGAACTGATCGCGGGCCTGCCCACGCTGCTCGGCTGCGGCCCGGGCGACGTGGTCGTGTACCCCGAGCTCGCCTACCCCACCTATGACGTCGGCGCGCGGCTGGCCGGGGCCAGGCCGGTGGCCGCGGACGGGGTCGTGTCGATCGGCCCCGGCCCGGCGGCGCTGTGGTGGCTGAACTCGCCGTCCAACCCGACGGGCCAGGTGCTGCCCGCCGGGCACCTGCGCAAGGTCGTGGGGTGGGCCCGCGAGCGCGGCACCCTGGTCGCGTCGGACGAGTGCTACATCGAGCTGGGCTGGGAGGACCAGCCGGTCTCGGTGCTGCACCCGGACGCCTGCGGCGGGTCGCACGCGGGCCTGCTCGCGGTGCACTCGCTGTCGAAGCGCTCCAACATGGCCGGATACCGGGCCGGGTTCGTGACCGGCGACCCCGCGCTCGTCGCCGAACTGCTCGAGATCCGCAGGCACGCCGGGATGATCGTGCCCGGGCCGGTCCAGGCGGCGGTCGCGGCCGCGCTGAACGACGACGCCCACGCCGACGCGCAGAAGGCCCGCTACGCCGCGCGCCGGGACGTGCTCCGCCCGGCCCTGGAGGCGGCAGGCTGGGCCGTGGAGCACTCCCGCGCCGGGCTCTACCTGTGGGCCGCGCACCCCGAGCGCGACGGCTGGGAGTCGGTGGCCCTGCTGGCCGAGGCCGGGATCCTGGTCGCGCCCGGCTCGTTCTACGGCGCATCGGGCGGCCGGCATATCCGGGTGGCGCTCACCGCAACCGACGAGCGGATCGCTGCCGCGGCCGCCCGCCTGTCCGCTCTGGCCTGACGTCGGCCTCCGGCCGCGCCGGGACGCCTGCGGACCCGCCGCTTTCGTAGGCTGGGCGGGTGTTCCAGCTCTATGACACGCGGACCCGGCAGGTCGCTCCGATCCGGCCCGCCCGCGGTCGCACGCTGCGCATGTACACCTGCGGCCCGGCCGTGCAGCGGCCCGCGCACGTCGGCAGCCTGCGCTCCTGCCTGCTCGCCGACCTGATCCGGCGCAACGCCGAGCACCGGCACCAGCTGACGGTCCTGGCCTGCCAGAACATCACCGACCCGGGGCATCTCGCCGACGGCCGCGCGCCCGGCAGGTCCTACGAGAGCGCGTTCCTGGCCGACAGCTCCGCGCTCAACCTCCGGCCGGCCGAGAACCTGCCCCGGGCGTCCGACGGCGTGGGCCCGGTGATCGCCATGATCTCCCGCCTGATCGAGGCCGGGCACGCGAACCCGGGCGCCGACGGGTCGGTGTACTTCGACGTCCGGTCCTTCCCCGGCTATGGCGAGCTGTCCGGGCACCGGTCCGGCGAAGACTGGGCGCTGTGGACGGCGGCCGTCCCCGGTCAGGAGCTGACCTGGCCCGCGCCGTGGGGGCCCGGCTCTCCCGGCTGGCACACGGAGTGCTCGGCGCTGTCCCTGCACTACCTCGGCGATGTCATCGACGTCCAGACCGGCGGCATCGACCTGCGCTTCCCGCACCACGAGGACGAGCGGGCCCAGTCGAACTCGGTGACCGGCCACGAGGTGGTGCGGCACTGGGCGCACGGCGAGCACCTGCTGTTCGACGGGCGCGAGATGGCCGACTCCGCCGGCAACGTCGTGTTCCTGTCCGACCTCGGCGA
>JASHUI010000590.1:0-2709 GCA_030040095.1 Streptosporangiaceae bacterium
CGTGGGATCCGATGAACCCCGTTGCGCCGGTCAGTGCCACTTTCATGTGGTAGCCCCCCGTCTTGATCGACGAACACCCTTCAGTCTTCCCGTCAGAACCAGTCTCAGACTCGCCGCCGCCAAGATGAGAGGTCAGCACCGTCTGTGGTGAGACCTCGACGGGCGCCACGCGCCGGGCACCTGCGACGGTGGCGTCCTCGGAAGCGTAGGGGTTTCCCCGATGCGACGGGGTACTGGCCGGCCCTAGCTTCCTGGTACGGCTGTCGCGGCCGCACGTCGTAGCCGACGGATCACGTCGACCTGTAGGAGCGTAGAAATGGCCACGAAATTAACAGGCGCGCGATCCGCGCGCCGTGTCTTGGGTGTGATCGCGGGGACCGCAGCCGTCCTGCTCGCCGCGGTGACCCCCGCGGACGCATCGGTGACAATCAGCGAGTTCGGCACTCCCATCGACAACAGCAGCCCGGGCGGCATCACCGTGGGCCCGGACGGCAATGTCTGGTTCACCGAGGTGCAAGGCGGCGGCGACGGCCTGGGCAGCATCACCCCGGACCGCAGCAGCCCGCCGACGTTCGGCAACGACGACTACGTCGGCACCAGCAGGCTGGGCAATGTCACGACCGGCCCGGACGGCAACCTGTGGTTCACCGTCATGGGCTCCCCCTACATCGAGATCGGCGCGATGACGCGGACCGGGACGCTGATCGGCCTGTGGAATACCGGTGACCTGAACAACGGGACTCCGCCGGACATCGTGGCCGGACCAGACCACAACTTGTGGTACACGGCGAACGCGGACTCGTGGATCGGGCAGATCACCACTTCGGGCGTCATCACCCAATTTGCCGCCGGCGACTGCGGCCCACGCGGCCTTCCCGTCCAGCCCGGTGCCATCGCCGTCGGGCCGGACAACAACCTGTGGTACACGGTGACCGCACCCGCGAATTGCCCGGCGCTCGGGCAGATGACGACCTCTGGATCGGTCACCATGTACACCATCCCGGCCCCGGCCACCGATGTCGCGGCAGGCCCCGACGGGAACGTCTGGTTCACGTCGGCGTCCGGCGTCGGCGAGATCAACCCCGTCACCGGGAACGTGAGCATCTTCAACACCAACGCTCCCGGGACCTCGATCGCGCCCAGTCCGTGCGCCAACGACCTGTGGTTCACTTCGGGGTCCGGCAGCGTCGGCAAGATCACGACCTCGGGCACGGAGTCGCTGTACTCGCTCCCGACCGCGGGCAGTGATCCCGACGACATCACCGGCGCCCCCGGCGGCACGGTGTTCCTCACCGAACCCAACGGCGGCGGGGGCCAGATCGCCCGGGTAGTGGACACCGCCTCCCTGGTCCCGTGCGTGATCCTCCTGCCAGACAACCGTTTCATCTACCCGCTGGTGACCGGCCATCAGGGAATCAAGGTGAGCTGGATGATGCAGGCCCCCGGTACCCACGGGGTGGCCGACGCCTCGGGGATGAACCTGTTCGGGTTCAGTCCCGCCAGCGGCCTGCCCACCCCTGTGCCGATCGGTTCCTTCGTCACCTTCCAGTTCAACTGGGCCGGAACCTTCCCCTACGACGACCCGTTCGATGCCGCCGCGGCGGGGGGCGAGGTCAAGGTCCCGATCAAGGTCGCTCCCGTGCCGGGCGCCCCTGAGGCCAATGTCACGTGGGCCTCGGGTGACGCCCCGTCCGGGTTTGGCTTCGACGTCCAGCTCGAGGTGCCCGGTTCCGGCGACTGGGTGACCTGGCAGTCGGGCGTGAGCAGCCTCAGCGCCCAGTTCGGGCCCAGCGATCCCTTGTGGGCTGGCCCGGGCAAGTACCGGTTCCGGGCCCGGCTGCGCCAGCTGACCAGCAACGCCGCGGCCGGCTACTCGGCAGCCAAATCGATCATCCTCTCCTGACGGTTTTCGCCGAAGCGGGATGCGGGCCGTCCGGCTTACGGTCGCCACTATGACCGCGCCTGAACCCCGGCCGGAATGGCAGATCGCCGAGTGCCTGCTGCCCGGCTTGAGCCTGCGTGCCGCCGAGGACCTGGCCCGGCGGATCACGGCGGAGCTAGCCAGGCGGCCGGTGCCCGGTGCCCGGTTCCTTGGCTCGCTGCTGATCCCTGGCGACGAGGTGCTCCTGTGCCTGTTCGCCGGGCCCGAGCCCGAGGTCCGCTCCGTCAGTGAGCGGGCCGGCCTGCCTTTCGAGCGCATCGTCGCGTGCGTAGGGGTCGACTGGCAGGCGGGAGGGTGGCGACCGGATGGCGGTTGAGATGGAGGGCCTTGAGTTAGCTATTTATGACATATAAATTCATGCCTGGCAGCACTGCCGATCCCCGCCGACCAGCGCCAGCCGAGTTCGGCACCGGGCCGGTCGCGAGCACATGGCGTAGCGAAAATGGAGCAGCCAGGCGGGACGGCGCTCGGCAGAGAGCGCGAACTGGCCAGCATCGATGCCTGGCTGGCGGGGGTTCCTCCTGCGACCGCGCCCGGGCTGCTGGTGATCGCCGGGGAGCCGGGCATCGGCAAGACCACGCTGTGGAACGAAGCGGTCAGGCGGGCGCGCGCCCTCGGGTACCGGGTGCTGTCATCTCGCCCGGTCCCATCGGACGCGGGGCTGCCGCATGTGGCGCTGACCGACCTGCTCCGCCCGGTGCCCGACGAGGCGCTGGGGCCGCTGCCGGTGCCGCAGCGCCGGGCCTTGGAGGCAGCGCTGCTGAGGG
>JASHUI010000591.1:0-3925 GCA_030040095.1 Streptosporangiaceae bacterium
ATACACGATCGGGATCGGCGTGCCCCAGAACCTCTGCCGCGACAACAGCCAGTCGCGCAGCCGGTAGTTGACCGCGGGCCGGCCCAGGCCGCGCTCGGCCAGTATCTCGGTGATCGCGGCGATGGCCTCCGCCTTGGGCAGCCCGTCGATCGGGCCCGAGTTGACCAGTTCGCCGTCGCCGGGGGTCGCGACCCCGGTCTGCGCCGGGTCCGGGCCGCCGGTCTCGACCACGACCCGCACCGGCAGGCCGAAGGCCCGCGCGAAGTCCAGGTCCCGCTGGTCATGCGCGGGAACGGCCATGATGGCGCCGGTGCCGTAGTCCGGCAGCACGTAGTCGGCCGCCCACACCGGGATCCGCTCGCCGTTGACCGGATTGATCGCGTACCGGCCCAGGAACACCCCGGTCTTCTCGCGTTCGGTCTCCTGACGCTCGATGTCGGTCAGCTTGCGGACCTGGGCCAGGTAGTCCTCCAGGGCGCCCCGATGCTCCGGGGCGCAGACCTCCTCCGCCAGCGGCGAGTCCGCGGCGATCACGAAGAACGTCGCCCCGTACAGGGTGTCCGGGCGGGTGGTGAACACCGTGACCGGCTCGTCCCGGCCCTCGATGGTGAACCGCACCTCGGCGCCCTCGCTGCGCCCGATCCAGTTGCGCTGCATCAGCAGCACCGGCTCGGGCCAGTGCCCCTCCAGCCGGGCCATGTCCTCGAGCAGCCGCTCCGCGTACTCGGTGATCTTGAAGTACCACTGGGTCAGCGCCCGGCGCACGACCTCGGCGCCGCAGCGCTCGCACCGGCCCGCGATGACCTGCTCGTTGGCCAGCACGGTCTGATCGACCGGACACCAGTTGACGTACCCGTCCTTGCGGTAGGCCAGGCCCCGCTCGTAGAACCGCAGGAATAGCCACTGATTCCACCGGTAGTAACCGGGGTCGCAGGTTTCCAGCCGCCGGGACCAGTCGAAGGAGACCGCGTATCGGCGGAACGAGGCCGCCTGGGTCTCGATGTTCTTGTATGTCCAATCGGCGGGGTGAGAGTTGTTCCTGATCGCGGCGTTCTCGGCGGGCAGGCCGAACGCGTCCCATCCGATCGGGTGCAGCACGTTGTGCCCGCGCTGGAAGAAGTAGCGCGCGACCGCGTCCCCGATGGCGTACGCCTCGGCGTGGCCCATGTGCAGGTCGCCGGACGGGTAGGGGAACATGTCCAGCAGGTAGGTGCGAGGCCGCTCGTCCCGCGGGTCGTCGCTGGCCCGGAACGGGTCCAGCTCCTCCCAGCGCCGCTGCCACTTCTCCTGCACCGCCCGCGGGTCGTAGTGCTCGGCCCGCGCGCCATCGCGGCCCGGCGCCCGTTCCGCGGCGACGTGCCCGCCCTGTCCCGCGTCCTCAGCCGCCTTCATTGGTCGTCCCTCGCGATGTGAACTAGTTCCGGTTGCGCCCGGGCTGCTGTCTTCTATAGAAAATGCCCCTCGCTCACGAGGGGCAGCCGCGCCAACGACGGATGGTCGGCGCGGCTAAGCAAGGAGCAGCCGAGAGGAACGCATAGCGCAAGGGTAGCGCAACCAGCCAGTGGTGGTGCCGGCGAGCCGGAGCATCCGCGCCGGGGCAACCGCGGCGGAACGGGTCCAGACCCGCGGGCGGGCCAGCGCTCGCCCGGTCGCTGTGCCGCGACCCGGTCCCGGCAGAACGCGGTAACCGGGTGGCGCGCACAAAAAGGCTCCATTCCAGATTTCATCTTGACCGCCGGACGCGCCGCCAATAATGTCGTCTCACCCATCCATGATGCCGCCGCGCCACGCCTTGGGGAAGGCGAGAGCTGCGGGAACACCGGCCGGTTACCGGCCGGCGCAGCGTTTGTGGCTGGGCTAGGCCACGGGGGAGAATAGGCCAAGTTCGGGGGAATAATGGATATTCGGTCTCGCGCGGAATCCCTGCGTCCATTTCGGTATCTGCTGACCAGGCAACGCGACGACGAGCCTGGCGCAGCCTGGCGCGGGTCGCGGGAACCCGACGGCGACGCGGGGGCTCAGAATCCGCCTCGCTGGCGCCAGGCGGCGAGAACGCCGGTGACCTCGGAACCAGCCGGTGCCACCGCGCCGATCGCCATCATCGGCATGGGCTGCCGGTTCCCCGACGCCGACGACCCGGCCGGGCTGCTCGACCTGGTGCTGACCAGGCGGCAGGCGTTCCGCAGGCTGCCGCCGTGCCGCGTCGACCTGGCCGACTACTACAGTCCCGACCGGGCCGCACCGGACGCCACCTACAGCGCCCGGGCCGCGCTGCTGGAGGGCTGGCGGTTCGACCTGGAGGCCTTCGGCGTGCCCGAGCCGGTCTACCGGGCCACCGATCCCGCGCACTGGCTCGCCCTGGAGACCGTGGCCCGCGCCCTGGCCGGCGCGGGGTTCCCGTTAGGCCAGGGCCTGGCGCGCAGCCGCACCGGGGTGATCATCGGAAACACGCTCACGGGCGATTCGTCGCGGGCCGCGGCGCTGCGGCTGCGCTGGCCCTACGTCCGCCGGGTGCTGACCGAGGCGCTGGCCGCCGGGAACATCCCGAGCGAGCGCGCGATCCCGGTGCTGCGGCACGCGGCGCAGCGCTACCTGGCCCCGTTCCCGGCCATCACCGACGAGACCCTCGCGGGCAGCACCCCCGCCGCCATCGCGTCCCGGATCTGCGGCTACTTCGGGTTCCGGGGCGGCGGCTACGCGGTGGACGGCTCCCAGGCGTCGTCGCTGCTCGCCGTGGCCTCCGCGTGCACCGCGCTGGCCGTGGGCGACCTTGACGTGGCCATCGCCGGCGGGGTGGACATCAGCCTCGACCCGCTCGAGCTCGTCGGGCTGGCCAAGACCGGCGCCCTGGCCCGCGGCGACATGCGGGTCTACGACGAGAACCCGACCGGGTTCCTGCCCGGCGAGGGCTGCGGCATCGTCGTGCTGATGCGGTCCGCCGACGCACGGCTGAACGGCCTGCCCGTCTACGCCGAGATCGCGGGCTGGGGAGCGTCCACGGCCGGCCAGGCCAGCATGGCCGTTCCCGATGCGCACAGCCAGTTCCTGGCCCTGCACCGGGCCTACCAGCGGGCCAGGATCGCGCCCGCCGACGTCCAGCTGATCGAAGGGCACGGCGCGGGCACCGCCGCGGCCGACACGACCGAACTGTCCGCGCTGGCCGAGCTGCGCGCGGGGGCGCGGCAGGTCGCCGCGCTCGGCTCGATCAAGGCCAACATCGGGAACACCAAGGCGGCGGCGGGCGCGGCCGGCCTGATCAAGACCGTGCTGGCCATGAGCACCGGCTTCATCCCTCCGGCGACCGGGTTCAGCCGGCCGCACCCGCTGCTGCGCGGCGGGCAGGCCGCCTTGCGGCTGCCGCGCGAGACCGAGCCCTGGCCGGACGGGCCCAGGATCGCCGGGGTCAGCGCGATGGGCCCCGGCATCGACGTTCACGTGGTGCTGCATCGCCAGCAGGCTCGCGGCCGCCACGAGCGCAGGTCGCGCGGGGCCCCGCAGCCGCCGCTGGAGACCGGGGTGGTCACCGCCCTTCCGCCGCGAACCAACGCGTACCTGCTGCACGCGCCGGACCGGGACGCCCTGGGCGCGCTGCTGGCCCGGATCGCCCTCGTGGCGCCCTGGCTCTCCGACGCCGAACTGGGCGACCTGGCCTGCCAGCTGGCCCGGGACGCCTCGGACCAGGGCCCGGTCCGGCTGGCGATCGTGGCCTCGAACCAGGATCAGCTGACCAGGCTGGCCAGCCAGGGCACGGCCCTGTTGCCCGGGCTGGACGGCGCCCGGCTGACGTGCCGGCCCGGCATCTACGCGGCGGACGGCGTGCAGGGCCGGATCACGCTGCTGCTGTCCGACTCCGCCGCGGCCGGCCCCGACGAGGGCGGCTCGCATGCGGGCGACGCGGTCCGCCAGCCGCCCGGCGACCCGTTCC
>JASHUI010000592.1:0-3666 GCA_030040095.1 Streptosporangiaceae bacterium
CGCTCCGCCGCCCCGTCCCGCACCGGGCCGGCCACCGACTCGACCGCCGCGCGCAGGCCGGACGCCAACCCGGCCCGCCGCAGCACGGCGTCCACCTCGGGCAGCGGGACACTCAGCGAGGTGCCCCGCGGCACCCGGTGGCCGAGCAGCCGCGACGCGGCCCGGCGCTGCTCGGGCGTGGCGCCGACCAGGGTGACGGTGCCGTCGACCGGCTCGCCGCGCTCCAGCCGGACGCGGATCCGGTCGACCAGCCAGCCGAGTTCCGGCCCGCCCAGCAGCTGGCTCAGCCGCTCAGCGTCACCGGCGGGCGCAGACATCACACTTCAGTGTCAGCGCTCGCGGCCCCGGCGGCAACGAGACCGGAAACGAGGGTACGTTACGCCCCGTCTCGCGTCCTGCCGGACGGGGCGGGCGAGGAGGAGCGCCTGACGAACCCGCAGGCCCGGTGCAGCTCCTCGCGGCTGGGCAGCTTGACCCGGGCGCCGCGGCCCAGCGAGGCGGCCAGTTCCCGTTCCGCGGCCTCGATCCGCAGCCAGTCGTCGTAGCTGACCGGCGCGATCCCGCGGGAGGCCAGGAGCTCCTCGAACCGCGAGGACGCCTGCGCCGCCTGCTCCGCGGTGGCTTGCGGATAGCGCAGCAGCCCCGCCCGGGGCAGCTGGACGTCGTCCGGGCCGGGGCCGCCGGCCAGGTCGGCGAGCAGCGCGCGCACCGTCTGGGCGGCGTCGGACTTGTTCGTCCCGATGACGCCGGTCGGCCCGCGCTTGAGCCAGCCCGCCACGTACTCCCCGGGCAGCGGGCGGCCGTCGGGCCCGGTCACCCGGCCCTCGGCGTTCGGCACGGTCGACGAGCGCTCGTCGAACGGCACGCCGGGCAGCGGCACGCTCTGGTATCCCACGCTGCGCAGCACCAGCTGCACGTCCAGCGTCTCGGACTCGCCGGTCCCGGTCAGCCTGCCGTTCTCGTCCAGCCTGGTGCGCTCCAGGGTCAGCTCCGATATCCGCTCGTGCCCGCGGATCTCGACCGGCCGCAGCCAGAACCGCAGGGTCAGCCTGCGTCCCACGCCGGACGGGCGGCGCGCCGCCCAGTCCTTGATCACGGCGTAGTTGCCGCGGACGTGCCGGTCCTCCGCGGCCAGCCGGGCGCTCTCCCCCGTCGGGTCGAACGCGTCCAGGTCGACCTCGCCGGGTTCGACGACCACGTCCACGCCCGGAAGCTCGCCGAGCTCGCGCAGCTCCTTGGTGGTGAACTTGGCCTGGGCCGGGCCGCGGCGGCCGATCACGTGCACCTCGCGGACCTTGCTCGCCATCAGCGCGTCCAGCACCGGCTGCGACACGTCGGTCTCGCGGAGCTCCTCCGGGTCCCGGGCCAGGATCCGGGCCACGTCCACCGCCACGTTTCCGACGCCGATGACCGCGACCGACTCGGCATCCAGGGTGAACGTGCCCGGGTCGACGTCGGGATGGCCGCAGTACCAGTTGACGAAGTCGGTGGCCGCGACGCTGCCTTCCAGGTCCTCGCCCGGGATGCCCAGCCGCCGGTCGCGCATCGCTCCCGTCGCGTAGACCACCGCGTCGTAGCTCGCCAGCAGTTCGTCGCGGGTCACGTCGTCGCCGAGGTGCACCCCGCCGAGGAAGCGGACGCCCTCGTGCTCCAGCACCGTGCGCAGGTACTCGGCGATCGACTTGATCGACTTGTGGTCGGGGGCCACGCCGTACCGGACCAGCCCGTACGGGGTGGGCAGCCGGTCCAGCACGTCGACCCTCATCCCGACCGGCGGGTCGAGCGCGGCGGCCTGCTTGACCAGGGCCTCAGCCGTGTACAGGCCGGCCGGGCCGGAGCCCACCACAGCGACCTGGAGTTCTCTCACACCGTGTTTCCCGCTCGCCAACGGCTCGCTCATGACTGCGATTGTGCCTCACGCGGGCTGGCGGTGGGCCAGCTCTGGGGTCAGCCGTGCCACCGCCTCGGTGATTGCCCTGGCCAGGTGCTGCGGAGCCAGCCCGAAGTCGTCGAGGAGCTCGGCGCGCTCGCCGTGCTCGAGGAACTCCTGCGGCAGCCCGAACGTCCGCGCCGGGGTGTCCACGTCATGGTCGCGCAGCAGCCGGCATACCGCGTCGCCGAAGCCGCCGACCCTGCCGTTGTCCTCGACGGTCACCACCAGCCGGTGCTCCCGGGCCTCGGCCACCAGAGCCTCGTCCAGAGGCTTGACCCAGCGCGGGTCGACCACCGTGACGCCGATGCCGTGGTCAGCCAGGCGCTCCGCGGCCTGGACGCAGGACACCGCCATCGGGCCCGCGCCGAGCAGCAGCACGTCCTTGGCCGCGCCGTCGGCCGGCCTGCTCAGCACGTCCATGCCGCCGAGCTTGGCCACGGCCTCGACCTCGGTGCCCACCGTGCCCTTCGGGAAGCGCAGCGTCGTCGGACCGTCGCTCACGTCCACGGCCTCGGCCAGGAGTTCACCGATCCGGGTGGCGTCTCGCGGCGCCGCGATCTTCAGCCCGGGAATCACCTGCAGGATCGATCCGTCCCACATGCCGTGGTGGCTCGCGCCGTCGGGGCCGGTCACCCCGGCCCGGTCCAGCACCACCGTCACCGGCAGCTTGTGCAGCGCCACGTCCATCAGCAGCTGGTCGAACGCTCGGTTCAGGAACGTCGAGTAGATGGCGACGACCGGGTGCATGCCGCCCATGGCCAGCCCGGCAGCGCTGGTCATGGCGTGCTGCTCGGCGATGCCGACGTCGAAGACCCGGTCCGGGTAGGCGCGGGCGAACCCGTCCAGCTTGGTCGGGTGCAGCATCGCGGCGGTGATCGCGACCACGTCGGGACGCTGTGCGCCGATCGCGACCAGCGCGTCGCCGAACACCTCCGACCAGGTGCGCTTGGGCACCGCCGGAGCGCTGGCCGCGACCTGAACGGGCGGCGCGGCCGGCACCTGGTGCAGGCAGTCCTCCTCGTTCTGCTCGGCCAGCGGGTAACCGAAGCCCTTCCGGGTGATCACGTGCACGATCACCGGGCTGCCGAAGTCGCCCGCGCGGCGCAGCGCGTGCTCGACCATCTGCTCGTCATGGCCGTCGATCGGGCCGAGGTACTTCA
The DNA here is from genome assembly GCA_030040095.1 of Streptosporangiaceae bacterium. Taxonomy (GTDB): domain Bacteria; phylum Actinomycetota; class Actinomycetes; order Streptosporangiales; family Streptosporangiaceae; genus JASHPR01. The sequence goes on from JASHUI010000592.1 coordinate 3,094, forward strand.
GCCCCAGGTCCTCGAAGAGGACCTGGGGCTGAAGCACGTCCTTGATGCCCTTCTTGATCCCGTGCAGCGTCTCGTAGATCGGCGGACCGACCAGCGGCGTGTGCGACAGCGTGGTCTTGATGTAGTCGAGCACGTGCTCGTAGCGCTGCGATATCCGGACCGCGGCCAGGTGGTCGGCCAGCCCGCCGATCGTCGGCTGGTAGGAGCGGCCGTTGTCATTGACCACGATGACGATCCGGCTGTCCTTGGCCACCGCGATGTTGTTCAGCGCCTCCCAGGCCATGCCCCCGGTCAGCGCGCCGTCGCCGATGACCACCACCACGGTGCGGTGGGCCTCGCCGCGCAGCCGGTAGGCCTTGGCCAGGCCGTCGGCGTAGCACAGGCCAGTGGAGGCGTGCGAGTTCTCCACCAGGTCGTGCTCGGACTCGGCCCGGCTCGGGTAGCCGGACACCCCGCCGCGCTGCCGCAGCGTCCCGAACTCGGCGTGCCTGCCGGTGACCAGCTTGTGCACGTACGCCTGGTGCCCGACGTCGAACACGATCTTGTCGACCGGCGAGTCGAACACTCGGTGCA
>JASHUI010000593.1:0-12365 GCA_030040095.1 Streptosporangiaceae bacterium
CGAGCCCGGTGGCGCGCCACTGCGACGGCGAGCCCTCGCCCATGGCCGCCGCCCGGCGTGCGGCCGGCCGCGCGGCACGGCAGCGCTCCTGGCACGCTTAGGTGATCGTCGCCAGGCCGGCGGCGGAAAAGAGCAGCTCCACAGGGAAATAGATGCCGAGCCTTCCCTCGACCGCCGCCTTGAGGCGCAGCGCCGTCACCGAGTCGCCTCCCGCCTCCCGGAAGGTCTGGCCGTCCGCCGCCTCGGCCAGCTCGAGGACCGCCCGCCATTCCTCACTCACGGTGTCGGCCACGTCCTGCACGTGTCTGCCTCTCAGCGAGCCCGGGCAACGGCGGCGCGATGCCCGGCCGCCGCCCGGGCGGCCAGTGCCCCGCGGTCGATCTTCCTGTTGCCGGTCACCGGGAGGGCATCGAGGTGCTCGTAGCGATCCGGCAGCATGTAACCCGGCAGGTGCCGGCCCGCCAGACCGGCCAGGCCGGACGATGCGGCCGGCGAGCCGGTGAAAAAGGCGACCAGGTCGTGGTCCCCGCAGCCCACGACCACCGCCTCGTGGACCATCGGGTGCTTGCGCAGCACGGCCTCGATCTCGGCCGGCTCGATCCGGTACCCGCGCACCTTCACCTGGTCGTCGAGCCGCCCCAGGTGCACGAGCTGGCCGTGTTCCGTCCGGAGGCGGTCGCCGGTGCGGTACCAGTGCCGCGGCGTGACCGGTCCCTCCCCGCGGTAGACCGACGTTCCGGTGCCGTCCACGGACAGGAAGCGGCCGATGTTGTGCTCGGGATTGACGTAGCCGTCGAACCGCTGGCTGCCGCGCACGCACAGCTCCCCCTCGTCGGCGCGGGCGCCGGTCTCGTCGAGCAGGAGATGCTCCAGATGGGGTGCCACGGTCCCGATCGGTATGGAGTCGTTGCTGGTGCTCGGCCACGATCCGACGTCCGCCGGCAGCCGGTACTCGGCACACGAGACGCACAGCTCGGTAGGGCCGTAGACGTTGTCGATGACCGACGCCGGCGCGGCGGCGCGCCACGACGAGGCCTGCGGCCGGGTGAGCCGCTCGCCGATGAACATGCTCCACCGCAGCCCCGGCATGCTGGCCGGACGCAGGGTGCCCAGCTGCCCGGCGACCGAGACCAGCGAGGGCACCGAGTACCAGTGGGTAATCCGCTCGCGGCGCACGTACTCGGCCGGGAACATCAGGTCGTCGGCGGTGCACATGACCAGCGTGCCGCCGCTGCCCCAGGTGGCGAACAGGTCGAAGACCGACGGGTCGAAGGTCAGGTCGAAGGTGTGCGACAGCCGGCTGCCGGGGCCGATGTCGTACCGGGGCAGGACATGGGCGAGATAGGCGAGGACGTGACGGTGACGGATGGGCACGCCCTTGGGCACGCCGGTGGACCCGGACGTGAACAGCACGTAGGCCTCGTCGCCCGGATGCGCCACGGGCCGGACGTCGTCGGCGAGGCCGGGCCGCCCTCCGGCGAGGCCGTCGACGGCGGCCACCCCGGCCGCGCCGATGGCCGTCAGCTGTTCCGCCGGCATCGACGGGTCGGTGAGGACCAGCTCAGCGCCCGACTCACGCAGGATGGCCAGGTTCCGGATCACGGGATTGGCCGGACTCAGCGGCACCACCGACGCCCCGGCTCGCAGCGCGCCGAGATAGGACACGTGGGCATGCCAGGTCCTGGCCCCCCAGACCGCCACCCGGCAGCCGGGACGCGCGGCCGCCAGGACCTCCGCGGCGGCCTTCCCCGATGCCCGCCACAGGCCGAGATAGGTGACGGGCCCGGCGTCCGCCTCGAGCGCCACGTGCGACGGGAACCGGCTGACCGCGGCGCCCACCCAATCGGCGAGGCTGCGGAACCGCCCCGGCGACCCGGCGCCTTCCGAGCTCATGACAGCTGGCCCACCAGCGCGTTCACCGCCGAGGCGCGGTGCAGGTACGCCGCCGAGCCGACGTCCGCCGCGTGCTCCAGCAGCGTGGGCCCGGCAGCGGTGGCGCGGAAGAGGCCGGAGCAGTCCCGGACCTCCGCCGAGACCGGCCCGGCCCCGGCGAAGTCCAGCACGCCGGACATGTCGCCGAAGACCTCGATCGTCCGGTCCGTTTCCACCATGGTGATGGCGCACACGTAACGCGCGCGGCACATCCCGTTGGTCTGGTAGCTGCGGCACATCCGGTCGATCAGGGCGACGCCGCCGTGGGTGAGCAGCGGCTTCAGCAGCGCGCCGGGGGCGCCCATCAGGTCCGGGAGCTCCAGGCCGGTATCGTCAACGAGCAGCGGGCGCAGGCCGGTGAGCCGTGCCGCTTCCGCGGCCTTGAGCCGGCTCACCACCCGCACGTCGACGTCCTGCACCTCGTTCATCGGGACGTCGATGGACTCGACGTCCATGCCGTGCCCGCCCAGCAACTCCTCGAAGTTGCGCCGCTTCACCTTGGAGGCCGACACCAGGTAAACGGTCTTCACGACGCCTCGCCGAACGTCGTCAGCGCGTCCTGCGCGACGGGCTCCACGGCGCGCATCCGGGCGACATCCGACGCGTACACGTGGCCCGACGCGATGAAGGCCGAGACGGAGCCAGGCTGCACGCTCAGATCGGCCGCGAGCTTCTGGCCGATGGCGTAGATCGCCAGGTTGTCCGCGAAGTTCTTCTTGAACAGGTCCTGGCTGCGGGCGAAGTAGCAGACGTGCAGCAGGCCATCGCGGATCTTGAAGTCGATCGACGTGATGCACGGTACGTGGCCGAGATCGGCGTCGCCCGTCCGCAGCAGCGAGATCGTCGCGCTCTTCGCCGCGGGCTTGCGGGTCAGCAGCGCGCGAACGTGGTCGTAGGGCGAGGCCCCCTCGGGCGTCCAGAGCCGTTCGCCGTAGCTCACCTTGTACCCGAACTGAGGCTCCAGCGAATGGAAGTTCGCGTGCATCGCCGACACCATGTCCTGGTCCATCCACTTGTCCCGCTCATCGCCGGCCAGCGGGTCGGTGACCGTGAACGCGACGTAGAGGAGCTCGCGCAGTTCCTCGGAGTCGTCGAAGACCTTGTCGCCGTCGCGCAGGGCAGCCTGCGTGAGCGTCAGCCACATCTCGCTCGTCGTGCGCGCCGTCAACGTAATCATCGCGATCCCATACTTTCGCCGACCGACAGCTTCATGTTCGCTTCCTTCCATACCTGGAATACGGTGCCGCGCCACGCGGCATTCGGGCCCATCTGCGCGTACCGCAGGGGTTTCTTGGGCACGTCGAGGAACCGGCCGTCAACCTGGCCGGCGAACGCCCGCCGCAGTGCGGCCTTCGGCCGGCCGAGCTCGCTCTTGTCGTGCAGCGAGAGCGCCGCGGCCGCTCTGGTCACGTCAACGTCCTGGAACACCGGGCGGTACTCCAGCGAGACGTTGGCGAAGCACGAGTCGACCCGGGGGTTGTGACACATGCTGATCTCGAGCAGGTCATAGACGAACCCGGCATCGGCGTAGTCGTCGCCATGCTCGAGGAACAGGCGCCACGCGGCATCTCCGTGCCGGGCGCTCGCCACGTGCCGGTCGAAGAACGCGCGCTCGGCCCGGTGCGAGGCGCGGCGCGCGCCGCGCCGCAGCATCTCCATCCGCCGCTGATGCCGGGTGTAGCCGCCGAACAGCTCATCCGCGCCGGTGCCGCCGAGTACGACCCGGCCGCCGCGCGCCTGGATAAAGTCGGCCAGCGTGATCTTCGGAATGAGCGACCCGCCGTCGAAGGGCCAGTCCACGCGGGTACGCATCCGCTCTGCGGTGGCGACCTCGGACGGCCGTTCCGCGTCGACCAGGTGCAGGCGGACGCCGTAATGCTCGGCGAAGGCCATGGCCGTGGCCACTTCATCGGCATTGGCTCCGCCGGGATAGACGAGGGTGACGGCGGCGGGCTTCGCGCCCGCCTCGACGGCGCAATGCAGCACGAGCAGGCTGTCCAGGCCGCCGGACAGCAGCACCCAGGGCGGGAAGTCACCGCCGAGGCTACGGGCGGCCGCACGGCAGAGCAGGACGTCGAGGCCGTCGCCCGGGGGGGCACCGGTGAGCATGCCCTGCATCCAGCGCACGGTCCTGCGCAGCGCGCCGGTCTCCAGGTCGAAGACCACCGCCGTACCCGGCTCTACCTGGTGGATGCCCGCGCGCAGGGTGCCGGGCGCGATCACGTACCCGAGGCTGCGAAACTGATCGACGGCGTCGCCGTCGAGGCTGGGCGCGACGCCGGCCACGCCGTCGAGGTAGCCCGCGAGCCAGGATGCCTGCGAGGCGAATAACGTCCCGTGGGCGCCCACGGCGTAGTAGAGCGGGCATATCCCGGACAGGTCGCGGACCAGGATGAGCTCACCGGCGTCGGGATCGAGCAACGCGCCGGCGAACTGGCCGCGCAGGCGCCTGATCCCGTCGAATCGTCGTGAGACATAGGCGGCGAGCAGCGCGGCGCAGTCGCTCGCGGCGCGGGCGAGCCCGAGTTCGTCCATGACCTCGCCGGCGTTGCCGATGTAGCCGTTGCAGATCAGCGCCCGCCCCTCGTGCCACAGCGGCTGGTGCGCGGCGGGGTCCCTCGAGGCCACGATCCCGAGGCGGGAATGCACCGCGTGCAGCGACCCGTGGCGCAGTTCTCCGACGTGGTCCGGCCCTCGCCGGGCGAGGTGCGCCAGCAACGGGGTTCCGCTGATGTCGGGGCCGAGCGCACCCGCGATGCCGCACACGGGTCAGGCCCCCGGCCCGGCGAGCGGGTTGCCGGCCGGCAGGCCCAGGTAGTCCCCCATCCGGCCGAAGAACTCCACGGCCTTCATCGGCTCGCTGTCCGCGGTCCGCACCTCCGAGACCACGACCGCCCGGCACTCTCCGGTATGGGCGCGGGGCCCGGCGACCACCACGACGCCGCCCTCCCGGCGGCAGAACACCCGCCCCGCCGTCCCGCCGTAGGTACGCGACGACACTGACGCCGACAGGATCTGCAGCTCCCGTCCGCGGTAGTACGTGAAGGCCGACGGGTACGGGTCGGACTGGGCCCGGACCAGGCGGCAGATATGCTCCGCCTCGGCCGACCAGTCGATGAGGGAATCACGGTGGCCGCGCTTGTGGAAGAAGGTGGCCTTCGCCGGATCCTGGGCCACCCGCGCCTCGCGTCCCTCGCTGATCTGCGCGACCGCTTCCACGGTCAGCTCGGCGAACAACGGAAGAGTCCGGTGGAACAGATCGGTCGCGGTGTCGGCCGGCCCGACCGGAACAGCGCGCTGGAGGATGATGTCGCCGAGGTCGAACTCGCTGTTCATGAAGTGAACGGTGACGCCGACCTGCGATTCGCCGTTGATGATCGCCCAGTTCAGCGGCGCGAACCCGCCATAGCGCGGCAGCAGCCCGTCGTGGACGTTGATCGCGCCGTGCCGGGCGAGCGAGTAGATGTCAGGCGACAGCCAGGTGCGCCAGTCCGAGGAAACGAGCAGGTCGACCGACAGGTCCTGGATCACCTCGGCGATCTGCGAGTCGTTGGCGTACCGGCGCTCGATGCACTCGATGCCGTGCGCGGAGGCCAGTCCGGCGACGGAATCAGACCAGATCTTCTCGTAGGGCTGACTCGATGCCGGATGGGTGATCACTAATGGCACATCGTGGCCCGCGTCGAGCAGCGCCTGAAGCGCCACGCAGCCCCAACGCTGATATCCGAGGAAGACTAGCCGCATCTAACCTGTCCCTCTCAGGAGATAAGCCGTCAGGCCGAGGAGCATTGCCTGTTCCTTTCACTGGCCAGGCCCCGCAAGCGAAGAGGCACCGACGAGGCGTAGGCGAAACCCGATCCGGCCTGGTGATCGAACAGGTCGTCGTCGCCGTAGCTGGCGAACGCGCGGTCGTAGAGAGAGTTTCCCGAGTCCCGGCGCAGCACGCCGATGCGGCCCTGGGCCAGCCTCAGCGCGATGCTGCCGGTCACGGGAGCCTGGGCCTCCTCGAAGAACGCGTCGAGTGACCTGCGCAGCGGCGAGAACCACAGGCCGTCATAGACAAGCTCGCCGTAGCGCTGGCTCAGCCGCTCGGCCAGGTGCAGCGTGTCCCGGTCGAGAACGACGGACTCGAGCTCCCGGTGGGCGACATGAAGGACGGTGCCGGCGGGAGATTCGTAGACGCCTCTCGTCTTGAATCCCACCACACGGTTCTCGAGAATGTCGATGCGCCCTATGCCATGCCGCCCGGCCATGGCATTGAGCGCCGTTACCATCTCCGCCGGCTCGCAGGCGGTGCCGTTCATGCCCGTGGGCAGCCCGGAGACGAACTCGATGCTGACCTCCTCGGGCGGCGCCTCGGTACGCTCCGGGTCGTCGGTCATGAGGTAGATGTCGTCAGGCGGTTCCCGGCCGATGTCGTCCAGGACACCGCACTCGATGCTCGACCCCCAGATGTTCGTGTCAACGCTGTACGGCCGCTGGTTCCCGGCCGCCACCGGGATGCCGTGCCTGGCGGCGTAGGCGATCTCGTCGTCTCGCGAATGCAGGTCCCATTCCAGGAGGGGGACGATGACCCGCGCGTGCGGCGCGAGTGCCGCGATTCCGCAGGCGAACCGCACCTGGTCATTGCCCTTCCCGGTGGCTCCGTGGGCGATCGCGTCCGCGCCGATCGACCGGGCATAGCGCACCGTCCGGTCGCAGATCAGCGGGCGGGAAAGCGGGGCAGCCAGCAGGTACTGACGGTCGTAGGCCGCGTTCGCGCGCAGCGCCGGCCAGACATAATCGGTGAGGAACATCCCGCGGACATCCTCGACCAGTACCCCCGACGCGCCCGTCGCGAGCGCCTTGGCCTCGACCTCGGCCACGTCTTCGAGCTGGCCGACGTTCGCGCAATAGGCGTAAACGTCGGCCTGGTAACGGTCGGCCAGCCAGCGCAGGGCCACCGAAGTGTCGAGGCCGCCCGAATAAGCGAGCACGATTTTCATGCGCTGACCTCCGGCAGCTCGGATCGCACGGCCGCGATAAGCTCTCGCGCCTGCCTGAATGTCTGCTCTTTCGCGTCTGAGAGGGCTTTCTGCCGGGCCAGGCGCCATGCGCCGAACGAGCCGAGTTCCTCGCGCAGGGCACCGATGGCGGCGCCGACGGCGGCAGGCCCGGTGCCGCCGGCGCTCGCGTTGCGCCTGATCGCCTGGGCCGGCGCGACCACCTCGGCGAGCACGTCGCCGTCCACGACGATCCCGCGGCCGAGCAGGAGGCCGGCCAGGACGGCCGTCTCGCGCAGCGTCACGTGCCTGGCCGTGAGTTCGCCGACGATCTCCCCGGTGATCCGGTGGGCGCTGCGGAACGGCATGCCATGCGCCTCGACCAGGTAGTTGGCGAGTTCGGTCGCGGTGGAGAAGTTCTCGTAGCAGATCGCGGTGCCGCGGACGTGGTCGATCTCCAGGTTGGCCATCTGCTGGCGCATCAGGACCACGCTCGACCCCACCGTGTCGATGGCGTCCCAGAGCAGCGGCTTGTCTTCCTGCAGATCGCAGCTGTAGCCGAGGCCGACGCCCTTCGCGATGACCAGCAACTGGATGAGCGTGCCGTAGGCTCGCCCGGCCCTGGCCCGGGCCAGCTCGGCCACGACCGGGTTCTTCTTCTGCGGCATGATCGAACTGCCGGTGGCGAAGGAATCGGCCACGGCCACCAGGGCGCACTCGTGGCCGCTCCATACCACGATCTCCTCGGCCAGCCGGCTCAGGTGGGTCGCGGCAATGGCGAGAGCCGCCGCCACCTCCTGCAGGAAGTCCCGGGCGCTGGTGGCGTCCAGCGCATTGCCCATGGGGCGGTCGAAGCCCAGCAGCGCGCTGGTGAATTCCCTGTCGATGGCGAACGAGGTCCCCGCGAGCGCGCACGAGCCGAGCGGGCTCTCGTTCAGCCGGCCGAAGGCGTCGCGAAGCCGCCCCATGTCCCGGGCGAGCGCGTGGGCGTGCCCGAGCCGCCAGAACGCGACGGAGATGGGCTGAGCGGCCTGGGAATGGGTGTAGCCGGGAATGACGAAGTCCAGCTCCCCGGCTGCCGCGGCACAGAGTTCGGCGACGAACGCGGCGAGTTCTCCGATCAGGTCGAGGACGGCCTGGCGGACGTACATGCGGGTGTCGGTGACCACCTGGTCGTTGCGGGAGCGGGCGGTGTGCATCCGCCCGCCCGCGTCCGCGCCGGCGCGCTCGATGACCATGGTCTCGAGGTTGAGGTGGACGTCTTCGAGCTCTGGCCGCAGCTCGAGCCGCCCCCCGGAATCGTCCTGCGCGAGCTGCAGGAGTGCCTCGAGCACCGCCCGGGCGTGCCGATTCTCGACGACGCCGGCGCGCGCCAGCATGAGGTTGTGCGCCACCGACTGCCAGATGTCGTAGGGGATGAGGCGGCGGTCCACGTCGACGGTGAGCGTGTAGTCGAGCACCTCGGCCGCGATGTCCTCGGTGAACCGCCCGGCCCACAGCTTGCCGCTCACGGACGCCCGTCCCCGGCCAGGTGCCCCTGCCCGCCCGTCACCAGCGCGCCACGCACGGCTCGGACGACCTCGTCCACGTCGGGCCGGTCCGGCACCAGCGTGACCCACCGGACCCGGGCGATGCTGCCGATGCCGCGCACCAGCGCGCACCGGGCCCCGCCCGGCGCGGCGAGCAGGACGAGCGGCTTGCCCAGGGCAGAGGCCCATCCGATCTCGACGTGCGTCCCCAGCGACGGCGGATCGCCGGGGATGGCGACGAACACGTCGCACGCTGACACGGCCGCGAAGTCGGCCGGCGTGGATTCGCCGGGCGGCAGGAGGCGAGCGCCCCAGCCCTCGTTTCTGTGCGCGCTGAAGACGGCCAGCCCGCCGTCCTCGAGCCCCTGGATCAGCGCCGCGTAAAGCCGCCGGTAGACCGGGTCCATCCGGCCGCGGCTCAGGGCACCCTCGAAGGGACCGCCCAGGAAGACCCGTGCCAGCCCGCCGTCCACGTCGGTCAGCCTCCGTTTCCTTCGGCGGCCGCGCCGGCCCGGTTCGCCCGGAGCCGCCGGGTCATCGGCGCGAACGCCATCTGCCGCGTCACGTGCGCCACCTGGTGCGCGCCCGCGCGGCCGAGCAGGGCGACGTGGCCGCGGTCGGGGAATTCGGCGACGACCCTCGGCACGGTCGCCGCGACCCGGGCGCGCAGGTCAGCGTGCAGGTCAGGATCACCGGCAGCGCCGCGCACGACGTCGTACATGTAGGCGATCGCAGCCTCCTCACCCTCTGGCCGCAGCTTGTCGAGCCGGGCCCGGTCGAACAGCCAGCCGGGCCAGCCGATCGCGGTCCACGTCGCGCCGCACGCGAACCATTCCGTGTTCATGACCTGACTGACGTTCTGCGGCGGCAGCATGAGCACGGGCAATCCGGCCCAGTGCGCCTGCAGCAGCGTGGTGCTGCCGGGCGAGGTGACGAGCAGGTCCGCGCTGCGCAGCAGGCGGTCGAAGGCCTGTGGCGGCAGCGGGCCCACCTGAGTCACGGGCCCCGCGGCGCGGATCATCCGGCACAGGCCGGGGTCGAGGTTGCCGCACACCCCGGCGACCTTGATGCCCGCGTCGCCCAGGCCGGCCAGCACCGGGGGCACCACGGCACGCACGTACATCTCCGCGGCGCCCCCGGACAGGCTGCTGTGCAGGCCCCCCACGCTCACCACCGCGCCGGCCCCGCCCACGCGGCGGCGCGGCGGCGGCACGATCGCCTCGACCCAGCGCAGGCCGCGGATGCCGCGCAGCGTGGACCAGGCGAGCTTCGGAACGTAGGAGCACATCTGCGCGCAGTACACGTCGGCGTCGACGGGCACCTCGTCGCGCTCGGTCCACAGCCAAGGGAGGCTGTCGACGAAGACGACGGGCACGCCGATGTCGATGAGCGCGAGGGCCGTCGGGTTGGAGCCAACCACCAGCGCGGCGCGCACATCGTGATCGGAGACAACCCGGCTGAGCGTGCGCCGGTCGAGTGCCACGCCGGGGACGAACTCGAGCTCGGTCAGCAGCGCCCGGCTGATGTCACCGCCGACGCCGATCAGCGGCACGCCGGTCAGTTCGCGCAAGATCAGGCTGAGCTTGCCGGCCGCGCCCCATCCGAAGTCGCCGGCGGTCACCAGCAGCCGCCCGGTCACGCCGCGCTCCGGGCCACGTGGCCGGTTCGCGCGTACATAAGGGCCGTGAAGATCAGCACGGGCAGGCTGAAGCCGAGCACGCCGGCGATGAGCGCGTCGTACCCGTGGGCGCCGGCCGCGGCGGTCGCGAGCGGGAAGCCCAGCAGCGCCATCCCGCTGAAGCAGAACGTCTGCACGGACAGCGCGGTGGCCCGGACGTCCGGCGCCACCAGGCGGTTGAAGAACTGGTTGAGCGCGGGCAACAGCAGGTCCAGGTTCAGGAAGACCATGTAGAAGCCGAGGACCGTGGACCCGCGGCCGGGCACGAGCATGATCGCCAGCCCGGCGATGTAGAGGCAGGCGGAGATCGCCAGCGAGATCCCGGGCCCCCGCTTGACCAGCCGGTAGGAGACGACCGACGCGCCGGCGCTCAGCGCCGTGACGAAGCCGAGGGCCAGCGTGGTCTGCGTGATGGTGAACCCGCGCGTGTGCAGAAGTCCCTGCGACAGGATGCTGATGATCGCCGTGCCGGCCTCCAGCAGCGCGGTGAAGATGATGAAGGTCTGGAGGATCCGCTTGCGGCTGACGGTCCGGACCGCCTGGCCGAGCGTGCGCCAGTAGCTGTGGTCGACCGCCTCCTTGAGGTGGACCGGCGACTCAGGTACCAGGCCGATGAAGAAGAGCGACGAGGCGATCAGCACGGCCTCGGCGATGAACGGCAGCTTCCCGTAAATGCTGGCCAGCGGGCCGCCCGAGGCGGTCGCCACCGCGAGCGTCAGATACCCGGCCGCGGTGGCGCGGCCGTCGATCTTCGCGAATTCCGGCTCTTGCCCGGTGTCGTTGAGGTGGTCGTACAGGAGCGCGGCATCCGCCCCGCTCTGCGCCCCCCAGCCCGCGCCGAGCAACGCGAAGATCAGCATGAACACGAACAGGTTGTCCGCGATGACGAAGATCATCGCGGCGAGCACGTGCATGGCTATGCCGAGCTGGATGGTGCCACGCCGTTGCCAGCGGTCAGCCAGGATGCCGAACGGCACCTCGGTCACCATTCGCGCCAGCTGGAAGCAGCTTTCCACCAGCCCGACCTGGAACAGGCTGAGCCCGTGGGCGAGCATGTACAAGATGAAGATGCCGCGCGAAACCTGAGCGCTGGAGAAGGCCGAGTACAGCGTGAACGAGGTCACCGGCCGCAGACGGTGCCCGCGGCCTGCCCCCGGCGGGAGATCACGCACGGGGCTCTGCTTCATCGGCGCCACGTCAATACCGCCACTCGGGCACCTCGCCCGACCCCGCGATGTCGTCGCTGTAGCCCGCCGCGGTCGTTGAGCATCCCGTGCACATCCGCGGGCCCTCGGTCCGGAACAGGCTGGCGTGCGACAGGAACGGCGGGGAGGTGAACGGGTTCGCTCCGGCGCCGCCGGGGCCCGTGATGGTCGTCGGCACGCCGTCGTCGCGGTAGGCGAGGCAGCTGCAGGCGTAGGAACGCTGGTTGATCGGGTCGTAGAAGATCACGTCGTCGGTGACGTGACACAGCGGCTGCGAGGCGCGCGGGGTGATGGATCTCTCGAAGAACAGGGACTGCTCGGCCGGGGTATCGCCGTAGAAACGCTTGCCGAGCGGCACGAGCAGCGCCGGATCCTCCGGCTGGTAGACCGATTCCCCGACCCGGACCACGTCGGCGGGATCGTCGTAGACGACCGGGCGTTCCAGCTTGATCGCCGACAGTTCCCACTGCTGGATCCCGTTCCCGGTGAACACCTGCTGCATGGCCGGGATCTCGGCGTAATTGTGCGGCCCGACCACGGTGTTGACGCGCGTGCGCAGACCCGCGGCCCGGGCCAGGCCGATCCCCTCCAGGGCGTTGCCGAAGCATCCGGGCGTGGCGCGATAGACGTCGTGGGTGGCCGCCGAGGCGCCGTCCAGGCTCACGATCACCTGGGACAGCCCCGCCGACACCAGGATCCTGGCCCGCTGCGGCAAGAGCATGCCGTTGGTGATGACCGAGGTCTTCAGCCCCGCGCTGGCGGCCATGCGGACCAGGTCAGGCAGGTCGGCGTTCATCAGCGGCTCGCCGCCGGTGTACCGGATGTAGCGCACGCCCGCGTCGATCGCGGCGGGCAGCAGGCGCTCGAGGTCGGCCGGGGTGAACCTTCGCGGGTCGCGCGACCTTGCGAAGCCGCACATGAAGCAGTCCGCGTTACACGCCTCGAGGATGCGAACGAACAGGTATTTGGGCCTCACTGCGCCACGTCTCCGAGCCGGACCGCGAGCCGGCAGACGACGAGCACCACGGTCGCCGCCGCG
>JASHUI010000594.1:0-9686 GCA_030040095.1 Streptosporangiaceae bacterium
GCGGGCCGACGAGGCGCAGGCCCGCGCGCTCGTGGTCGTGGACCACGACTCGACGCCGATCGCGATCGTCAACGAGGGCGCGGTCATGGCCACCCCGCCGCAGCGCAGGCCGTGGGTCGAGGTCGGCTCGCTGGCGCGGGCGCTCGAGCCAGGTATCGTGCTGTCAGCCGACCTGTCCGGGATGGAGCTGATCGAGGCCGTGCAGCGCTCTCCCGCCACCGAGTACCTGCTCATCGAGCCGTCCGGCCAGGTGTTCGGCGTGCTGGCCACCACCGACCTGGACCACGCCTTTGCCGGTGTCTGAGCGGAGCGCCCCCGCGCCGCCGCGCGGCCCGTTCGCCCCGGGCGATCAGGTGCAGCTCACCGACCCGAAGGGACGGCGGCACCGGGTGGTGCTCGCGGCCGGGCGGTCCTTCCACACCCATCGCGGCTCGATGGCGCACGACGACATCATCGGCCGGCCCGAGGGCAGCGTGATCGTGTCGTCCGGGGGCACGGCCTACGTGGCGCTGCGGCCGTTGCTCGCCGACTACACGCTGTCCATGGCCCGCGGGGCCGCGGTGGTCTACCCGAAGGACGCCGGGCAGATCCTGGCCCAGGCCGACATCTTCGCCGGGGCGCGGGTGCTCGAGGCCGGGGCGGGCTCGGGCGCGCTGTCCTGCTGGCTGCTGCGGGCCGTCGGGGAGAGCGGGCTGCTGGTGTCCTACGAGCGCCGGCCCGACTTCGCCGAGATCGCGCGGCAGAACGTGGAGCGGTACTTCGGCGGGCCGCACCCGTCCTGGCGCCTGGTGACCGGTGAGCTGCCGCCCGGCGGGACGACCGAGGGCCTGGCCGGCGGCGACGCCTTCGACCGGGTCGTGCTCGACATGCTGGCGCCGTGGGAGTATGCCGACGCCTGCGCCAAGTCGCTGCGGCCCGGCGGGCTGGTCTGCTGCTACGTGGCCACCACCACGCAGCTGTCGCGCGCCGTGGAGGCGCTGCGCGGGCAGGGCAGCTTCGACGAGCCGGCCGCCTGGGAGTCGCTGCTGCGCGGCTGGCATGTCGACGGCCTCGCCGTCCGGCCCGAGCATCGTATGGTGGGGCACACCGGGTTCCTGGTGACCGCTCGCCGGCTCGCGGACGGGGTGACGCCGCCGCCGCGCCGGCGCCGGCCGTCCAAGGGAGCCCGCGCTGACGAGGACCAGGAGGCGGCCGGATGACCGACGACGGGGCCCGGGCCAATCCGCCGGGCTCACCGGGAAGCAGTAACGCTGCCTGGCTGTTCCTGGATCGTAACGGGAGAAAGCCGCGCCGTAGGCCGCCGCAGGTTACGGAAGCTTCCCCGATAGGTAGGGTCAAGGGTAAATCGGCACTCGGGAGGGGGTGAGGGGCATGGCCTCTCGCGACGACAGCGCTCGCGCCGGACGATATGACGACGAGGTCAAGGTCCTGACCACGCAGATCTCCTTCCTCGAGGAGGAGATCGCCGCTCTGCGCCGCAGGCTTGCGGACTCGCCACGGCAGACCAGGCTGCTCGAGGAGCGGCTTCGCGAGGCCGAGACGAACCTGGCCAGCGTCACCGGTCAGAACGAACGACTCGCGGGAACCCTGCGCGAGGCGCGCGACCAGATCGTCGCGCTGAAGGAAGAGGTGGACCGGCTGGCCCAGCCGCCGTCCGGGTTCGGCATCTTCCTCCAGGCGTGCGAGGACGGCAGCGCCGACGTGTTCACCGGGGGCCGGAAGATGCGGGTGAGCGTCAGCCCCGGGGTCGAGCTGGGCGAGCTCAAGCCGGGCCAGGAGGTCGTGCTCAACGAGGCCCTCAACGTGGTCATCGCCCAGGGGTACGAGACGATCGGCGAGGTCGTCATGCTCAAGGAGCTGCTCGAGGGCGGCGACCGGGCCCTGGTGATCTCCCATGCCGACGAGGAGCGGATCGTGCGGCTGGCCGACCCGCTGCGCAGCACCACGCTGCGCGGCGGCGACTCGCTGCTGCTCGAGCCGCGGTCCGGATACGTCTACGAGCGCATACCCAAGGCCGAGGTCGAAGAGCTGATCCTGGAGGAGGTGCCGGACATCACCTACTCCGAGATCGGCGGCCTGGCTCCGCAGATCGAGCTGATCCGCGACGCCATCGAGCTGCCGTACCTGCACGCCGACCTGTTCAAGGAGCACCGGCTGCGCCCGCCGAAGGGGGTCCTGCTCTACGGCCCGCCCGGCTGCGGCAAGACGCTGATCGCCAAGGCGGTCGCGAACTCGCTGGCCAAGCAGGTCGCGGCCCGTACGGCGCAGCTGGCCGCCCCGGACGGCGAGGCGGCGGGCGGCGGGCAGGCGGTGCCGGCCAAGGAGGGCAAGAGCTTCTTCCTGAACATCAAGGGCCCGGAGCTGCTCAACAAGTACGTCGGCGAGACCGAGCGGCACATCCGGCTGGTGTTCCAGCGGGCCAGGGAGAAGGCCAGCGAGGGCATGCCGGTGATCGTGTTCTTCGACGAGATGGACTCGATCTTCCGCACCCGCGGCTCCGGGGTGTCCAGCGACGTCGAGAACACGATCGTGCCGCAGCTGCTGTCCGAGATCGACGGCGTCGAGGGCCTGGAGAACGTGATCGTGATCGGCGCGTCGAACCGCGAGGACATGATCGACCCGGCGATCCTGCGGCCGGGCCGGCTCGACGTCAAGATCAAGATCGAGCGCCCGGACGCGGAGGCGGCCAGGGACATCTTCTCCAAGTACGTGGTGGGCGACCTGCCGCTGCACCCCGACGACCTGGCCGAGCACGGAGGCTCCGCGGCGGCCACGGTCGAGGAGATGATCCAGCGGGTCGTCGAGCGCATGTACAGCGAGACCGAGGAGAACAGGTTCCTCGAGGTGACCTACGCGAACGGGGACAAAGAGGTCCTGTACTTCAAGGACTTCAACTCCGGGGCCATGATCGAGAACATCGTGTCCCGGTCCAAGAAGATGGCCATCAAGGAGTTCCTCGACACCGGGCAGAAGGGCATTCGCATCGCGCACCTGCTGGCCGCGTGCGTCGACGAGTTCAGCGAGAACGAGGACCTGCCCAACACCACCAACCCCGACGACTGGGCGCGGATCTCCGGCAAGAAGGGGGAGCGGATCGTCTACATCAGGACCCTGGTGTCCGGCAAGCACGGTACCGAGGCCGGCCGGTCCATCGACACCGTGGCCAACACCGGTCAGTACCTCTGAGCCGGCCAAGGGGCGGGGCAAGTGGGCCCGGAATGTGCGGGCCCGGTCCCGCCTGGGCACGATGGCGGTATGTCGGCACTAGGCTCTCTGGTATGAGCCGGGCGGGAGATGCCGTATGAACGAAGCGGATGACACGGCATGAGCGTGCGGCGGGTCATGGGCACGGAGACCGAGTACGGCATCGCCGTACCCGGCCAGCCGGGCGCGAACGCGATGGTGACGTCCTCGCAGGTCGTCAACGCCTACCAGGCGGCGCGGTCGGCGCGGGCGCGGCGGGCGCGGTGGGACTTCGAGGAGGAGAACCCGCTGCGCGACGCCCGGGGATTCGACCTGGCCCGCGACGCGGCCGACTCGTCCCAGCTCACCGACGAGGACCTGGGCCTCGCCAACGTGATCCTCACCAACGGCGCCCGGCTGTACGTCGATCACGCCCACCCGGAGTACTCGGCGCCGGAATGCACCAACCCGCTGGACGCCGTCATCTGGGACAAGGCGGGCGAACGGGTCATGGCCGAGGCCGCCTCCCGCGCCGGGTCCATGCCGAGCGGGGCCGCCATCCAGCTGTACAAGAACAACACCGACAATAAGGGCGCCTCGTACGGCTGCCACGAGAACTACCTGATGAGCAGGGCCACCCCGTTCGCCGACATCGTCCGGCACCTCACCCCGTTCTTCGTGTCCCGCCAGGTGGTCTGCGGGGCGGGCCGGGTCGGCCGCGGCGCCGACGGCCGGGACGAGGGTTTCCAGATCAGCCAGCGGGCCGACTTCTTCGAGGTCGAGGTCGGCCTGGAGACCACGCTGAAGCGGCCGATCATCAACACCAGGGACGAGCCCCACGCCGACCCCGAGAAATACCGTCGCCTGCACGTGATCATCGGCGACGCCAACATGAGCGAGATCTCCACCTACCTCAAGCTCGGCACCACCGCCCTGGTCCTGGCGATGATCGAGGACCGGTTCCTCGGCTCCGACCTGGCTCTCGAGGCCCCGGTGGCCGAACTGCGCGCGATCTCGCACGACCCGAGCTGCCGGCATCTGGTCGCCCTGCGTGATGGGCGGCGGATGACCGCGGTCCAGCTTCAGCTGGAGTACCTGGACCTGGCCCGCAAGTACACCGAGGACCGGTTCGGCGCCGACGTCGACGACATGACCAGGGACGTGCTCGACCGCTGGGAGTCGGTGCTGACCAGGCTGGGCGAGGACCCGATGCTCCTGTCCCGGGAACTGGACTGGGTGGCCAAGCTCGAGGTGCTCGAGGGATACCGGACCAGGGACGGGCTGAGCTGGACCCACCCGCGGCTGCAGCTGGTCGACCTGCAGTACGCCGACATCCGCCAGGAACGCGGCCTCTACAACCGGCTCGCCGCCAGGGGCCGCATGCTCCGCCTGGCGGACGAGGAGGACGTGACCAGGGCGATCGACTATCCGCCGGACGACACCCGGGCCTACTTCCGGGGCCGTTGCCTGCGCCAGTACCCCGAGGCGGTGGCCGCGGCCTCCTGGGATTCGGTCATCTTCGACATTCCCGGCCGGGAATCGCTGCAGCGGGTGCCGACGCTGGAGCCGCTGCGCGGCACGCGGGCGCACGTGGGCGAGCTCCTCGACCGGTGCGAGACCGCGGCCGAGCTGGTCGCGGCGCTCACCGGCCAGGGCTGACGCTGCCGGGCCAGGAAGCCGGGCCCGGTCCCGGTTCGGCACAGATGCCGGATTAGAGGATTGGGCACACCACGCGCGGGCGAGGATAGCGTTGAGGCTGCGGGGCGGTTCCCGCGGATCACGGAGGTTGCGGCATGGCGACAAAGGACACCAGCGGCCAGCGTCAGGCTCCCCGGCGCAGCGAGGAGGAGCAGGACGACGCGCCGCAGGGAACCGAGGACGTCAAGGAGCGCCAGGACAAGCTCACCGACGACGTGGACGCGATCCTGGACGAGATCGACGAGGTGCTCGAGGAGAACGCCGAGGAGTTCGTGAGGTCGTACGTGCAGAAGGGCGGACAGTAGGAGGTCATTCCCCCCAGGGCGTAACCGGCCCGCGGTCCCGCTATGGCCCGCGCGGCAGTAGGGTCAGTGACGTAAGAGCGGGACGCGTACTAACGGAAGGATCCGCGTGGGCGCTGATTCCTACGGAGGCCCCTTCCCCGGGGCGTACCTGAGCGCGGGGACCTCGTCGTTCTCGGAGTTTCTCGCGGCCGCGGCCCCCAGGCTGCTGCCGCAGGCGCCGGAAGCGGGCTCGCTGGCGCGTGACCTGCCGCACGGGACCACGATCGTCGCCGCGGCCTGCGAGGGCGGCGTGGTCATGGCCGGCGACCGCCGGGCCACGGCCGGGAACATGATCATGCAGCGCGACATCGACAAGGTGTTCCGCAGCGACGAGTTCTCCGGCATCGGCATCGCCGGCGTGGCCGGCATCGGGATCGAGCTGGTCCGGCTGTTCCAGGTCGAGCTCGAGCACTACGAGAAGCTCGAGGGCCATGCCCTGTCCCTGGACGGGAAGGCGAACCGGCTGGCCAGCATGGTGCGCGGCAACATCGGCGGGGCGATGCAGGGCCTGGTCGTGGTGCCGCTGTTCTGCGGCTACGACGAGGACACCGGCGCCGGCCGGATCTTCAGCTACGACGTGGCCGGCGGCCGCTACGAGGAGCACAGGTTCCATGCGATCGGATCCGGCTCGGTCTTCGCCCGGGGCTCGCTGAAGAAGCTCTACCGCGACGGCATGCCGGCCTCGGACGCCGTGCTGGCCTGCATGCAGGCGCTCTACGATGCCGCCGACGACGACTCCGCCACCGGCGGGCCCGACGTGACCAGGCGCATCTACCCGGTGGTCGCGACGATCACCGCCGACGGCTTCGAGCGGCTGACCGAGGAGGCGGCCGCGCAGTACGCCCAGGCGGTCATCGAGGGCCGGATGGCCGACCCCGACGGCCCGCCGGCGCGGCTGCACGCGGCGGACAGCGGGAACGGAGTGCGGACCGCGCTGCCCCCGCGTTGACACCAGTCCAGTCTCCAGCCCCACCAGCACAGTGAGGAAAACCCAGCGGTGACGATGCCGTTCTATGTCTCGCCCGAGCAGGCGATGAAGGACAAGGCGGACTACGCGCGCAAGGCCATCACGCGCATCCGCAGCGGCGTCGTGATCACCTGCGACGCCGGCATCCTGTTCATCGCGCCGAACCCGTCCCGCGCGCTGCGGAAGTTCAGCGAGATCTACGACAGGATCGCGTTCGCCGCGGTGGGCCGGTACAACGAGTTCGAGAACCTGCGCAAGGCGGGGGTGCGCTACGCGGACATGACCGGCTTCGCCTACGACCGGCAGGACGTCACCGCGCGCGGGCTGGCCAACTGGTACGCCCAGCTGCTCGGCACGATCTTCACCGACAGCCCGAAGCCGTACGAGGTCGAGATCGTGGTGGCCGAGGTGGGAAAGACGGCGGAGGACGACCAGATCTACCGGATCACATTCGACGGCTCGGTGACCGACGAGCACGGCTTCGTGGTCATCGGCGGCCAGGCCGACCAGGTGGCCGCCTCGCTCAAGGAGCGGTACGCCGACGGGATGACGCTGTCCGGCGCGTTCGCGGTGGCGATCGCGGCGCTGGCCGGCAACGGGGACCGGGCCGAGGTCACCGCGGCCCAGCTCGAGGTGGCCCTGCTGGACCGGGAGCGGCCGCACCGGACGTTCCGCCGGCTGACCGGTGCCCGGCTGGAGACGCTGCTCGGCGAGGCCATCGCGGACGGGAAGAAGCCCGAGGCGATCGCCGAGGGCGGCGCCCGGGAAGACCAGGAGGAGGCTGCCGGACCGCCGGCCGACCCGAACGCGGCAGACGCCGCGAACGCCGCGAACGGCTCAGAGGGCGCGGGCACGGCGCAATAGACCGGGGCCGGCCGATGTAGTGTCGAAGACGTGGGCACGGCCGGGAGACCGGCCGACCGGCCTGGGGAGGAACAGTGACGGCTGACCTGGCGACCATCACCGGCATGGCGGTGCCGACGGCGCTGATGATCGGCGGCGAGTGGACCGGCGGCCGGGCCGGCGTGGTGCCGGTGATCGACCCGGCCACCGAGGACGCCGTGGCCGAGGTGGCCAGCGCGAGCATCGAGGACGGCCTGGACGCGGTCACCGCCGCTTACGAGGCGCTGCCGCGCTGGGCCGCGACCCCGCCCCGTGAACGGGGCGAGTGCCTGCGCCGGGCCTGGGAGCTGATGATCGGCCGGTCCGAGGCGCTGGCCCGGCTGATGGTCCTGGAGAACGGCAAGGCGCTCAGGGATGCCAGGGCCGAGATCACCTACGCCGCCGAGTTCTTCCGCTGGTACGCCGAGGAGGCGGTCAGGAACGAGGGCTCGCTGGTCACCGCGCCGTCCGGGGCCAACCGGATCATGGTGCAGCACCAGCCGGTCGGGGTCAGCGTCCTGGTCACCCCGTGGAACTTCCCGGCGGCCATGGCCACCCGCAAGATCGGGCCCGCCCTGGCGGCGGGCTGCACCCTGGTCCTCAAGCCCGCCAAGGAGACGCCGCTGTCGGCGTTCGCGGTGGCCGAGATCCTGCGCGAGGCCGGCGTCCCCGGCGGGGTGGTGAACGTGCTCACCACGGCCAAGGCGGGCCCTCTTGTCGCCGCCATGCTCGCGGACCCTCGGGTGCGCAAACTGTCGTTCACCGGGTCCACCGAGGTCGGCCGGTCGCTGCTGGCGACCGCCGCGCAGACCGTCACGAACTGCTCGATGGAGCTGGGCGGCAATGCCCCGTTCCTGGTCTTCGAGGACGCGGACCTGGATGCGGCGCTCGACGGGGCGTTCCTGGCCAAGATGCGCAATGGCGGCGAGGCGTGCACCGCGGCGAACCGGTTCTACGTACACGAGGCGGTGGCGGATGAGTTCAGCCGCCGGTTCGCCGAGCGGCTGGCCGGGCTCAACGTCGGCCCGGGGCTCGACGAGGGGACCGACCTCGGCCCGCTGGTCAACGAGGACACCCGGTCCAAGGTGGCCA
The DNA here is from genome assembly GCA_030040095.1 of Streptosporangiaceae bacterium. Taxonomy (GTDB): domain Bacteria; phylum Actinomycetota; class Actinomycetes; order Streptosporangiales; family Streptosporangiaceae; genus JASHPR01. Next base: position 8,167 of record JASHUI010000594.1, read on the forward strand.
GCCTGGTCGACGACGCCACCAAGACCGGCGGCCGGGTGCTCACCGGCGGGCACGTGCCGGACCGGCGGGGGTACTTCTACCAGCCCACGGTGCTGGACGAGGTGCCGGCCGACGCCGGCATCCTGTCGGAGGAGATCTTCGGCCCGGTCGCGCCGATCGTCCGGTTCACCGACCAGGACGAGGCGATCGCGCTGGCCAACGGGACCGAGTACGGCCTGGTGTCGTACCTGTATACCCGCGATCTGCGCCGCGCCCTGCGGGTCGCGGAGGCGCTGGAGGCGGGCATGGTCGGCGTCAACCGTGGCGTCGTGTCCGACCCGGCGGCGCCGTTCGGCGGGGTGAAGCAGTCGGGCCTGGGCCGTGAGGGCGCGCACGACGGCCTGCTGGAGTTCACCGAGACCAAGTACATCGCGGTGGACTGGTAAGCGAGGCGCCATGGACAGGCGAATCTTCGGGCTGGAGAACGAGTACGGCGTCACGTGCACGTTCCGGGGACAGCGCCGCCTGTCCCCGGACGAGGTGGCCAGGTACCTGTTCCGCCGGGTGGTCTCCTGGGGCCGCAGCAGCAACGTGTTCCTGCGCAACGGCGCCCGGCTCTACCTGGACGTGGGCAGCCACCCCGAGTACGCCACCCCGGAGTGCGACAACCTGATCGACCTGGTGGTGCACGACAAGGCGGGCGAGCGGATCCTGGAGGGCCTGCTCGTCGACGCGGACCGGCGGCTGCGCGAAGAGGGCATCGCCGGCGATATCTACCTGTTCAAGAACAACACCGACTCGGCGGGCAACTCCTACGGCTGTCACGAGAACTACCTGGTCGGCAGGCATGGCGAGTTCAGCAGGCTGGCCGACATCTTGATACCGTTCCTGGTCACCCGGCAGATCATCTGCGGGGCCGGCAAGGTCCTGCAGACCCCGCGCGGCGCGGTGTACTGCGTCAGCCAGCGCGCCGAGCACATCTGGGAGGGCGTCTCGTCGGCCACCACGCGGTCCCGGCCGATCATCAACACCAGGGACGAGCCGCACGCGGACGCCGAGCGGTTCCGGCGGCTGCACGTGATCGTGGGCGACTCGAACATGAGCGAGACCACCATGCTGCTCAAGGTCGGCGCGACCGACCTGGTGCTGCGGATGGTCGAGGCCGGCACGGTGATGCGCGACCTGACGCTGGAGAACCCGATCCGGGCCATCCGCGACGTCAGCCACGACATGACCGGCCGCCGCAAGGTGCGGCTGGCCAACGGGCGCGAGGTGAGCGCGCTCGACATCCAGCAGGAGTACCTGTCCAAGGCCAGGGATTTCTCCGACCGCAAGGGCCCGGACCCGATCACCGAGCGGGTGCTCGACCTGTGGGAGCTGACCCTGCGCGCGGTGCAGAGCGGCGACCTCGGCCTGGTGGCCAGGGAGATCGACTGGGTGACCAAGTACCAGCTGATCGAGCGGTACCGGGTCAAGCACGACCTGCCGCTGTCCTCGCCCCGGGTGGCCCAGCTCGACCTGGCCTACCACGACGTGCACCG
>JASHUI010000595.1:0-12832 GCA_030040095.1 Streptosporangiaceae bacterium
TCGGCGCGCTGCTGGAGCGCGGCTGGGCGGTCGCGCCCGGCGAGCGGTTCCGGATCGCCGCCCGGCCGGGGATCCGGATCGGCACCAGCACGCTCACCGCCGGGGAGGCGTCCAGGCTGGCGGCCGACATCGAGCTCTGCCTGGCCCGCAGGCCGCGCAGAAGCGACTGAGCCGCCCCGGCACAGGGCCGGGACGGCTCGGTCGTATCGGGCGGGCGGATGTCAGGCCGCGACCGCCGCCGGGGACGTGGCCGGCTCGAGCGCGAGGCCCAGCACCTCGCGCACGTCGCTGACCGTGTGGATCTCCAGCTGGTCCCGCACGCCCTCGGGCACGTCCTCGAGGTCGGGCTCGTTGCGCTTGGGGATCAGCACGGTGGTGATCCCGGCCCGGTGCGCGGCGAGCAGCTTCTGCTTCACCCCGCCGATCGGGAGCACCCGGCCGGTCAGCGAGACCTCGCCGGTCATCGCGACGTCGCTGCGCACCAGCCGCCCGGACAGCAGGGACGCCAGCGCCGTGGTCATGGTCACCCCGGCGCTCGGGCCGTCCTTCGGCACCGCCCCGGCCGGCACGTGCACGTGCACGCCCCGGTCCTTGAGGTCGCCGACCGGCAGCTCGAGCTCCGCGCCGTGCGAGCGCAGGTAGGACAGCGCGATCTGGGCCGACTCCTTCATCACGTCACCGAGCTGGCCGGTGAGCGTCACCCCGGTGCTGCCGGTCTCCGGATCGGCCAGCGACGCCTCGATGAACAGCACGTCGCCGCCGGTGCCGGTGACCGCCAGGCCGGTGGCCACGCCGGGCACCGCCGTGCGCTCGGCCGACTCCGGGGTGTGCCGCGGGTGGCCCAGGTAACCCTTCAGGTCATCCGCGTCCACGGTGACCGGCAGCTGCGCCTCGCCGGAGGCGATCCGCGCGGCGATCTTCCGCAGCACCCGGGCGATGCCGCGCTCCAGCGCGCGCACGCCGGCCTCACGGGTGTACTCGCCCGCCAGCTGCCGCAGCGCGGCGTCGGTCACGGTCACGTCGCCGGCGTCGAGCCCGGCCCGCTCCAGCTGCCTGGGCAGCAGGTGGCCCTGGGCGATCGTCACCTTCTCGGCCTCGGTGTAGCCGTCCAGCGGGATCGGCTCCATGCGGTCCATCAGCGGCTCGGGGATGGCCTCGGCCACGTTCGCGGTCGCGATGAACAGCACGTCGGACAGGTCAAGCTCGACCTCGAGGTAGTGGTCGCGGAACGTGTGGTTCTGCGCCGGGTCCAGCACCTCGAGCAGCGCGGCGGTCGGGTCGCCGCGGTAGTCCGCGCCGAGCTTGTCCACCTCGTCCAGCAGGATCACCGGGTTCATCGAGCCCGCCTCGCGGATCGCGCGCACGATACGGCCGGGCAGCGCGCCGACGTAGGTACGCCGGTGACCACGGATCTCGGCCTCGTCGCGGACGCCGCCCAGCGCCACGCGGGCGAATTTACGCCCCATCGCACGGGCAACGGACTCGCCGAGGGAGGTCTTGCCCACGCCGGGCGGCCCGGTCAGGGCGAGCACGGCGCCGCTGCGGCGGCCGCCGACCAGGGCCAGGCCCTTGTCGTGGCGGCGCTTCCTGACGGCCAGGTACTCGATGATCCGGTCCTTGACGTCGTCGAGCCCGGCGTGGTCGGCGTCGAGGATCGCCCGCGCGGCGCCGATGTCATAGGCGTCATCGGTCCGCTCGTTCCACGGGATCTCCAGCACCGTGTCCAGCCAGGTGCGGATCCAGCCGGCCTCGGGCGACTGGTCGGAGCCGCGCTCCAGCTTGGCCGCCTCCTTGAGCGCAGCCTCCTCGACCTTCTCCGGGAGGTTCGCGGCCTCGATCCGGGCCCGGTAGTCGTCCTCCTCGGTGCCCGGCTGCCCGTTGAGCTCGCCGAGCTCCTTGCGAATGGCCGCGAGCTGCTGGCGCAGCAGGAACTCGCGCTGCTGCTTCTCCATGCCCTCGCGGACGTCGTTCTGGATGGTCTCGGCGACGTCCAGCTCGGCCAGCGCGTCCCTGGCCCAGCCGGTCAGCTTGTCCAGCCGCTGCTCGAGGTCGATGGTCTCGAGCAGCTCGGTCTTCTGCTCGGTGCTCAGGTAGGAGGCGTAGCCGGCGCTGTCGGCCAGGGCCGACGGGTTGCTGATGTTCTGCAGCACGTCGATGACCTGCCACGCGCCGCGCTTCTGCAGGATCGTCGTGGCGATGCCGCGGTACTCGCGGGCCAGCTCCTGGGCCCGGGCGCTGACCGCGGGCTCGTCGACGACCGTGCCCTCGACCCACAGCGCGGCGCCGGGGCCGACCGTCCCGGTGCCGATCCGCACCCGGGACATGCCGCGGATCACCGCGGCGGGCTCGCCGTTGGGCAGCCGGCCGGTCTGCTCGACCACGCCGAGCGTGCCGACCGCCGCGTACTTGCCGCCGATCCGCGGCACGAGCAGCAGCCGTGGTTTGGCGTCCGCGGTCCCCGTGGCGCCGGGCGCGGACGCCGAAAGCTGCGCCGCCTCGATCGCCGCGCGAACCTCGGCGCCGGAGATCTCCACCGGGACCACCATGGTGGGCAGCACGACGGTGTCGTCGAGCGGCAGCACCGGCAGGGAGAGGTTCTCGCTCATCAGGTCACTTCCTAAAGGCGTTACTTGATTACACCTGTACAGCAGGAAGCGGCCCGGATTTGTTCCGGCTGGCGTTCGCGGTGAGCGGACGCCCGGCGGCACGCCCGAACTCGTGGCCATCCATCATGCGAACCGGGGCGGCCTGGGCGTTATGCCCTGCGGCGGACGGTCGCGCTACCAGACGATCGGGAACTCGGAGATGCCGGAGCTGACCAGCTCGTTGCGCCACGGCAGCTCCTCGAGCGGCACCGCGGGAGCCAGCCCGGGCAGCCGCTCGAGCAGGGTGCCGATGGCCACAGTCAGTTCCAGCCGGCCGAGCGCCGCACCCAGGCAGAAGTGCGGGCCCAGGCCCAGCCCCAGATGGGGCACGCTCAGAGAGCGATCGATGTCGAACACGTTGGGCCGCTCGAAGAAGCGCGGATCCCGGTTGGCCGCCCCCGGGATGGTCATGACCGCGTCGCCCTCCTTCAGCACGACGCCGCCCAGCTCCACGTCCTCGGTCAGGTAGTGCACCAGGAACATGCTGGTGTGCACGGTGTAGCGGATGATCTCCTCGACGGCGGCACGCAGCTTGCCCGGGTCGGCCCGGAGTTTCGCGAGCTCCCCGGGGTTGAGGAACAGCACCCGGAGCCCGGAGCTGATGGTATTGATCTCCAGGCCGGCCAGCAGCACCACCGCGGTCAGCTCGATCAGCTCTTCGACGGTCAGCGCCTGGTCGCCGGAATCCGCGAGCCACTTCGACACCATGTCGTCCCCGGGCTCCGCGATCTTGGCGGCCAGGTGCTGCGCGAGGTAGGTGCGCGTCTCCTCCAGCGTCTCGGTCACGATCGAGGACCCGTAGGAGTCGATGGCGGTGATGGCCCAGTGCCAGCGGCGGAACAGGTCCAGGTCGGCGGGCGGCAGGCCGAGAATGTCGCAGACCACCGCGGCGGGGAACGGCTCGACTAACGCGGTGATCAGGTCGGCGGGCTGCGGCCCGGCGATCATCGCGTCCACCAGGGTGTCGGCCACGCGCTGTAGCCGGGGACGCAGTTCCGCGATGCGGTGCGGCGTGAAGAAGCGGTAGCCGACCCGGCGGACCGCGTGGTGGTCCGAGCCGTTCGCGCTCAGGTCACGCGGGTGGTCGGCCGGCGGGTGGGCCTCGCTCCACGGATGCCGGGAGAACCTCGGGTCGGTGAGCACGGTGCGGCACTCCGCATATCCGATGACCAGCCAGACTGGGCGTCCGTCGGGCAGCCGGACCCGGCTCACCGGCTGCGTCACCACCATCTCGAGCATCTCGTCGGGCAGATCGCCCGTGAACGGCTGGAATGGGTACGGTCGCGGCTCAGTGGGACTAATCATGCACACCACCCCGCCTGTAGTATCCCATACGAAACCGACCGTGTCCCGCGTGGGGATGGCGACGATGCGCGTGCTCATGACCACCTGGGGCCTGCGGTCCCACTTCTACAGCCTCGTCCCGCTGGGCTGGGCGCTGCAGGCCGCCGGGCACGAGGTGCGGGTGGCGAGCCAGCCCTCGATGACCGGGGAGATCACCCGGGCTGGTCTGGCCAGCGTGCCGCTCGGTGAGGATCTCGACTTCGCTGAGGTCTTCTCGGGCCAGATCGGCCGGGTCGGCCAGCCGTCCGACGGGCCCGGCCCGCCGGACAACGGGGTGGAGGCCGCGATCACCGCCGACGGGGGCGTGGTCCGCTTCGCCCGTGCGCTGCTCGGCGACCTGATCTCCTACGGCCGGGCCTACCGGCCCGACCTGCTCGTGTGGGAGCCGTTCAACCTCGCGGGGCCGGTGGCGTCCGCCGTGCTCGGGGTACCCGGCGTGCTGCAGCTGTGGGGGCCTGACTCCACGGTCACGCTCCGGATGGACCCGGAGCAAGTGATCGCGCCCTTGGCCGGCGAGTTCGACGTTGACGCGAGCGACGTGAGCCTGACCGGGCGGCTGGTGCTCGACCCGGTGCCGCCGTCCCTGCAGGTGCCGCTCTCCGCGCCCGCCCGGTCCTTGCGGTACGTGCCGTACAACGGAGCGGCGATCGTCCCGGAGTGGTTACGCGAGCCCGCGCCGTCCCGGCCCCGGGTGTGCATCACCGGGGGCACCAGCATGGGCGGTGCCCGGCCCCGCAACTCGCTGGATCTGGCCGCCGTCACCGAGGCGGTCGCCGGGCTGGACGTCGAGGTGGTCGTGGTGGCCGAGCCGGCCCACCTGGCTCATCTGGGCCGGCTGCCGGGCAACGTCCGGATCGCCCAGGCCCCGCTGGCGCTGCGCCTGGTGCTGCCGAGCTGCGCGGCGCTGGTGCAGCACGGCGGGGCGGGGACCATGATGACCGGGCTGGTCTGCGCGGTCCCGCAGCTGATCCTGCCGCACGTGAGCGACGAGCATTTCAACGGCGAGCGGCTCGCCGCGTCCGGGGCCGGGACCTTCCTCGAGGCTCAGGGCGCCGACGGCGACGCCATCCGTGACGTGGTCGCCGGACTGGCCGGCGACGGTCACTGGCGGCGGTCCGCGATCGACATCGCCGCGCAGATCCGGGCCATGCCGCCACCCGCGGCGATCGTCCCCGCGCTGGAGTCACTCGCGGCCGGCTGAGCCCGCCGCGAAGTGACGTTTGTCATCGGTTGCCCGCCATGCGATGCTGAGACCGTGATCCCGCTGTTCAAGGTGGCGATGTCGGCCGAGGCCGGGGACCGGGTGACCGAGGTGCTGGGCAGCGGGTACGTCGGGGAAGGGCCAAGGGTAGCCGAGTTCGAGCAGGCCCTGGCCGAGCGGATCGGCAACCCGCGGGTGGCCACCGTGAACAGCGCGACGTCCGGCTTGCAGCTGGCCCTCCGGCTGGTGGCCGGAGAGCCCGCGGGCGCCGGACGGGAACAAGCTGAGGTCCTGACCACCCCGCTCACCTGCACCGCCACCAACTGGCCGATTCTGGCGAACGGATTACGCATCCGCTGGGCCGATGTCGATCCGGCCACGCTCAACGTCGACCTGGATGATCTCGAGGGGAAGATCACCCCGCTGACGCGGGCGATCGTCGTCGTCCACTGGGGCGGATACCCCGTCGACCTGGACCGGCTGCGCGATATCGTCGGCCGCGCCGAGCAACGGTACCGGTTCCGGCTCCCGGTGATCGAGGACTGCGCGCATGCCTGGGGTGCCACCTACCGTGACCGTCATCTGGGAAACCACGGCAATCTCGCGGTCTTCAGCTTCCAGGCGATCAAGCACCTGACCTGCGGTGACGGGGGCTTGCTCGTGCTGCCGGACGCCGAACTGCACCGGCGGGCCAGGCTGCTGCGCTGGTACGGCATCGACCGCACGACCAGCGAACGAACCCGGCTCGCGGACGACATTCCCGAGTTCGGCTACAAGTTCCACATGAACGACATCAGCGCCGCCATCGGGCTGGCCAACCTCTCGCTGGCCGGCGAGGTGCTGCGCAAGCACCGGGAGAACGCCGCCTACTACGACGCCGAGCTCAGCGACGTCCCGGGGCTGGAGCTGACCGAGCGATCCCCGGACCGCCAGTCGGCGTGCTGGATCTACACCATCAAGGTCGACAACCGGGATGCCTTCGCGAAGAAAATGGAGGCCGCCGGGATCATGGTGAGCCAGGTCCACGAGCGAAACGACCGTTACTCCTGCGTGCAGGCGTACCGGGCGGAGCTGCCCGGGCTGGAATCCGTGGCCGACCGGATGATCTCGATACCGGTGGGCTGGTGGCTGTCCGGGGAGGACCGGGAGCACATCGCCGCGACGATCCGGTCCGGCTGGTAGCCGGTGTGAGCGCCCGTTGCGAAAGGCCGGGAGTGCCGGGGCGGGAGCGTTGCCCGCTCGTTCTTAGTTGAGGTGGTCAGATGGGCTCACCTATCGTGCTGGGACTTAACGCCGCCCATGACGCTGCCGCGTGTTTGTTACGCGACGGCGAGGTCGTCGTCGCCGTCTCGGAGGAGCGGCTGTCGCGGCGTAAGCACCAGCGCGGGTACCCGGCTCGAGCCGTCGATTACTGCCTGCGCTATGCCGGGCTGAGCGACATCAGCGCGGTCAGCTCCATCGTCCTCAATCAGGATCCGCGCGACGACTGTGAACCGCCGATCCGTCGTTCCGGCTTTACCGGCGAGGTAATCATCAACCCTTCCCATCACCTGCTGCACGCCTATTACGCCCGGATCGCCTCGGGCTTCGACCGCCCGGCGGTGCTGGTCGTGGACGGCAGCGGCTTCAGCTATGGCGAGCACCAGCGCCACGGCAGCCCGCTCATCGGCGCGGCACCGCCGTATTCCGAGATGGAGGAATCCGAATCCATGTACGTGGTGGGCTCGGATGGCCAGCTCCAGCTCGTCCGGAAAAAGTGGGGCCTATGGGAAGCGATCGAGCCCTTCACACGCTTCCCGAGCCTGGGCCATATGTTCTCGGCCGCTTCGGAATACATCTTCGGGCACTTCCAGCACGCGGGGAAAACCATGGGCCTGGCGGCCTACGGCGATGCGGCCGCCTTCCCCGAGCCTTTCATCGAGTACCAGGGCGATGACCTGGCCATCGACACCACATGGGTGACAAGGCTGCCGCCCCGCTCAGCCGAGCCCGCCCAGCTCGACCCGGTGTGCCGCAACCTGGCGGCGAAGGTGCAACAGGAACTCGAGCGAGCCATCGTCCACCTGTGCGACGTGCTGCACCGCGCCACCGGCGCCACCGATCTGGCGCTGAGCGGCGGGGTCGGCCTCAACAGCGTGGCCAACGGCCTGATCCTGGAGCGCACGCCGTTCGCCCGGCTCTTCGTCACCCCCGCGGCGGGCGACTCGGGCGTCGCGATCGGGGCGGCGTTGTACGGCCACCACCGGCTCACCAGCGACCTGCCCGACTGGAAGACGCCGCACAACTACCACGGGCAGCCCTACGACGAGACCGCCGTCGCGGACGCCGTCGCGGAGAGCTCCCGGTTCCTGCGCGCCGAGCGGGTGGGCGACGCGGCGAAGGCGGCGGCCGACGACCTGCTGGCCGGCCGGATCGCCGCGTGGTTCGAGGGCGGCAGCGAGTTCGGCCCGCGCGCGCTGGGCCACCGGAGCATCATCTGCGACCCCCGGCCGGCCGGTATGCGGGACGTGCTGAACGAACGGGTGAAGTTCCGCGAGCCATTCCGGCCCTACGCCGCGTCGGTGCTGGCCGAGCACACGCGAGAGTTCTTCGGCGCGTCCGCGGACGACCCGTTCATGATGACGGTCGTCCCGGTACGCGCGGACAGGGCCGGTCTCATACCGAACGTGGTGCATGCCGACGGCACCTGCCGGATCCAGACCGTCGACCGCGACTACCAGGGCGGCGACTACCGGCGGCTGATCGAGCGCTTTCACGAGCTCACCGGCCTCCCGCTGATCCTCAATACCTCGTTCAACATCCGCGGCGAGCCCATCGTGGAGACGCCGCGCGACGCGATCCGCTGTTTCCTGGGCTGCGACCTCGACGCGCTCTACGCCGAGGGCATGCGCATCACCCGGATCGCCGACGGGCCGGGAACCTCACCCGGCGATCTCGTCCCGCACCTGGCCGAAGGCACGTCGCTGCACGCCGACACCGGGGTTTGCGACGGGAAGGCGGCGCAGACCCGGTACTGCTGCGCCACCAGGACCGGGTACCGGCTCACCGTCAGTCCCGTCGAGTACAGCCTGCTGGGCCTCGTCGACGCCCGGCGCACCGTCGCCGGGATCGCCGCCGCCGCGGGCGTCAGCACGGCCGAAGCAGCCTCGGCCATCGTCAGCCTCCGGCAGCGTGGCCTGCTCGCCCTGGCCGCCTCCCCGTCCTAAGGTCCGGATTCCCCGTCCTAAGGTCCGGCCGGGTCAGTACCGCGCCTGGCCGGGTACCACCCCGGTGGGCATCTCGGGGTTCGCCGCGGCCTCTATCGCCACCCGCTCGAACTCGCGCGCCAGGCCTTCGGCCTGTGCCTCGGTGAAGCTCGCCATGTCGAAGATGAGCTGCAGCAGCACGGTGTCCGGTTCCTCCACCACGGTGACGAAGGCCTGATCGGTGAACTGGCCGCTGGGCAGCGTCCCGTCCCAGTTGAACCAGGTCTTGCCGAGCGCGTCCCGGATCTCGCGTGCGGTTACCTCCCGGGTCCGCGCGGCCGCCTCGGCGGCCGCGCGGATGCCCCTGCGCGGGTCGTTGACATGAATCGTGATCCGGGCCGGATAGCCGCGCCGGGCATCGAGCCGGCCAATGAGCTCGGCGAGCGGTTCCGGGTCGTAGTACCCGTACATGGCGCCGGCGGTCGCCGCCCGGCGGGTCCGGGCTATCGCTTCCGCGACGCTCACCCCGGACACGTCCACGGTCACCGCGACGGCCTGGCTGAGCGGAGCCATGATGTCCGCGTACCCGGGCCGGTACCGGTTGCTCACCATGTACTTCACGGTCAGCGGGGACACGCCGGTGGCCCGGCCGATCCCGATCGCGAGCAGGGCGAACAGGACCCCGGACGTGTCGGTCCCGGTCTGCCGCGCGATCGCCAGCGTCCCCAGATAGGCCGCCAGCGAGTGGAACTGGCCGTGCCAGTACCGCTGGCCCAGGCGGCCCGGATAGCGGGGCGCGCCGAACGTCAGCGGCGGCAGCCGTTCCAGCTGTGACTCCCAGTAGCGCATCGCGCGATTGTTGACCGATTGCAGCCTCGGCGTCCGCTCCAGATGCGCCAGCTCGAGCATGCTCATCGCCCCGGGGTTGGCCTGGCGGCCGGCCAGCGTGCCGTACCCGAGCTCACCCTGCAGGACGGGTATCGTCCCGCCGTCGCCGACCAGCTGGTGAACCGTCCACACCCAGTACCTGGCCAGCCCGCGCTGCCGGACCACCGCCATCTGGACCGGCCAGTCACCGGCCAGGTCCAGCGGCGTCAGCAGCTGGGAACGAAACAGGGTGTTCGCGCACGTTACCGCCTCGTCCTCGGAGGCGCTGTCGGGCACGTCCACGACCTGCAGGCACATCTCCCCGGATTCGGCGGCCACCTGCTGTGGCCTGCCGTCCGGTCCCGCCGGGAACCTGGTCCGCAGCGACGGATGGCGGCTCATCAGCCCCGCGAGCTGCTGCGCCACCTCGCTGACCGGCGCCGGGTGCGGCAGCGCCTGCGCCTCGGTCATGTTCAGCGTCTGGCCGATGACCGCCATCTCGACGAACACCTGCTTCTGGCCCCACGTCAGCGGGCCGCAGCCAGCCCCGGGGCCGGAGAACCGCACCGGGATCGACTCCGTGAGCGCGACATCGGCTGGCATGATCACGACGCGCTCGTCAGTATCGCGCCTGGCCGGGCACCACCCCGGTGGGGATCTCCGGGTCTGCCGCGGCGTCGATCGCCACCCGCTCGATCTCGTGCGCCAGGCCTTCCGCCTGTGCCTCGGTGAAGCACGCCATGTCGAAGACGAACTGCAGCAGCACGGTGTCTGGTTCCTCCCTGATCGTGAGGAAGGCCTGATCGGTGTAGTAACCGCCGGGCACCGTCCCGTCCCAGCTGAACCAGGTCTCGCCGAGGGCGTCCTGGATGTCGCGTGCGGTTATCTCCCGGGTGCGCGCGGCCGCCTCGGCGGCCGGCCGTACATGCGTCCGCGGGTCGTTGATATGGATCGCGACCTGGGCCGGGTAACCGCGCCGGGCATCGAGCCGGCCGGTGAGCTCGGCGACGTGTTCCGGGTCGTAGTACCCGAACATGGCGGCCGCGGTCGCCGCCCGGCGGGTCCGGGCTATCGCTTCCGCGACGCTCACCCCGGACACGTCCACGGTCAGCGGGACGCTCATGCTGAGCGGAGCCATGATGTCCGCGTACCCGGGCCGGTACCGGTTGTTCACGAGGTACTTCGTGGTCAGCGGGGACACGCCGGTGGCCCGGCCGATCGCGATCGCGAGCAGGGCGAGCAGGACCCGGGAGGTGTCGGTCCCGGTCTGCCGCGCGATCGCCAGCGTTCCCAGGTACGCCGCCGCGGAGTTGAAGTTGCCGTGCCAGTACCGCTGGCCCAGGCGGCCCGGATAGCGGGCCGCGCCGAACGTCAGGGGCGGCAGCCGTTCCAGCTGTGCCTCCCAGTAGCGCATCGCGCGCTTGCTGACGGCCTGCAGCCTCGGCGTCCGCTCCAGCTGCGCCAGCTCGAGCATGCTCATCGTCCCGGTAGCCGCCGGGCAGCCGGCCAGCATGCCGTACCCGAGCTCACCCTGCAGGACGGGTATCGTCTTGCCGTCGCCGACCAGGTGGTGGATCGTCCACACCCAGTACCTGGCCAGCCCGCGCTGCCGGACCACCGCCATCTGCATCAGCCAATCCCTGGCCAGGTCCACCGGCGTCAGCATCTGGGAGCGCCAGATGGTGTTCGCGCACGTAATCGCCTCCTCCTCGGGGGCGCTGTCGGCCACGTCCGCGACGTGCAGGAACATCTCCCCGGATTCCGCGGCCACCTGCTGTGGCCTGCCGTCCGGTCCCGCCGGGATCCTGGTCCGCAGCGACGGAAGGCGGCTCATCAGCGCCGCGAGCTGCTGCGCCACATCGCTGACCGGCGCCGGGTGCGGCAGCACCTGCGCGTCGGTCATGTTCAGCGTCTGGCCGCTGTCCGCCATCTCGATGAGCACCTGCTGCTGGCCCCACGTCAGCGGGCCGCAGCCAGCCCCTGGGCCGGAGAACCGCACCGGGATCGACTCGGTGAACGTGACATCGGACTCCATGAACGAGACATCGGCTGGCATCGCGTGGCCTCAGCCCGCGCCCGGCCGGACCGGCAGCCGGTCGCCGGTCGCCGGACCCGCTAACGAAACCGTGGCTCCCATCAAGCTCTCCTCCGGTGTGCCCCATCATGATAACCAGTCGGCGCGCGGTGCGGCCGGCGCTGCGCGCCGGCCGCTCGGAGCTACCAGGTGACCGGGAGCGAGGCCGGCCCGCGGACCAGAAGGTCGGTGCGCCATTCGATGCGCTCGGGCGGGACCGCCAGCCGCAGCCCGGGCAGCAGCTCGAGCCAGTGCCTGACGGCGACCTGGAGCTCCAGCCGGGCCAGGTGGGCGCCCAGGCAATAGTGCGGGCCGTGGCCGAACCCGAGGTGCGGGTTGCTGCCTCGGCAGAAGTTGAGCTGGTCGCCGTCCGGGAACACTCGCTCGTCGCGGTTCGCCGACTCGGTGGAGACGAGCAGCACATCCCCGGGGCTGATCCGCTGGCCACCCAGGGTGGCGGGCTGGGTCGCCACCCGGGGCAGCGGTGTGTCGGCGTCGAACGGGATGAACCGGACCAGCTCTTCCACGGCGGCCGGTATCAGCCCGGCGTCGGCCCGCAGCGCCTGCCACTGCCCGGGGTGGGTGAGCAACATGAACGCGAAGTTGGCCAGCTGGTTGCTGGTGGTGTCGTTGCCGGCCAGCAGCAGGCCGATGCTCAGCTCCACCAGCTCCGGCTCGGTCAGCCGGTTGCCGTGATCCCGTGCGTTGATCAGCGTGCTCACCAGGTCGGGGCCGGGCCGGGCCCGGCGCTCGGCGATCAGCGCGGTCACGTACTCCGCCATGTCCGCCTCGTGCCGCTCCCGCTCGGCGAGCGGCAGGCTGGTGCCCGCCGCGATCGCGTCCGACCAGGCCTGCAGCCGGTGCCAGTCGGACGGCGGGACTTCGCGTATCTCGCTGGTCAGCCGCAGCGGCAGCGGACGGGCGTAGCGGGTCATCAGGTCAGCGGGCGGGCCGCTGGCCAGCATCGCCGTGAGTAATTGGGCGCTGATCCGCTCGACCTCCGGCCGCAGTGCGGCGATCCGGCGCGGGGTGAGCGCGGTGGCGGCGAGCCTGCGCACCCGGGTGTGCTCGGGAGGATCCATGACCGAGATCCCGGTCCGGGGAAGCTGCTCCGGGGTCTCCCTGGGCAGGTCGCGGCCCACCGTGGCCGCGCGGCTGAATCCGGGACCCCCGAGAACCGCCACGGACTCGGCGTGGCCGGTCACCAGCCAGGCGGGGTCGCCGTAGGGCAGCCGCACCCGGCATACCGGCCGGGTCGCACGTAGCTGCCCGTACTCCGGGGAGCTGAGCAGGCCGTGAGGTCGCGGAAACGGGAAGGACAGAGGATCAAGGCCAGGAGCTGACAACGCGGTTCCTTCAGGGCGCTGGGGTACGCTTAGCACAGGCTAGCTCGCGGAGCCGGAGGCGCAATGTCCCAGGACATGGGAGAGATCGGGTACCGGCCCGCGACTGTGCTCTCCGACGCTCCCGCCTTACCGGCCGGCCGCGCGTCCCATCGGGCACCAGGCGCGGTCAT
>JASHUI010000596.1:0-6365 GCA_030040095.1 Streptosporangiaceae bacterium
GATCGCGGTCACCCCGTCCATGCCGGGCATCCGCAGGTCCATCAGGATCACGTCGGGCCCGAGTGCCTGGGCGAGCCGCACCGCCTCGGCGCCGTCGGCGGCCTCGCCCAGCACCTCGAACCCGGGGTCGGGCGCGAACATGCCGCTCAGCCCGTCCCTGACCACGGGATGGTCGTCGGCGATCAGCAGCGTGATCGGGCCTGCCGTCTCGCCGGCCCCGGTCCCAGCTCCAGCCCCGGCCCCGGCTCCAGCCCCGGCCCCGCTCATGTCGGCACGTCGGCCAGCGCGGCCGGGACGCAGGCCGAGATGGCCGTGCCAGCGCCCGGTTCCGATTCGACCTGCAGCCGTCCGGACAGGCCCTCGATCCGCTGCCGCATCGCGACCAGGCCGAACCCTCCGCCGGCCGGTTCGCCGCCGTCGGCCGGTCGCCGGCCGGGGGCCGGCGCGCCCCCGTCGTGGTCGAAGCCGAGGCCGTCGTCGCGCACGTCCAGGGCGACCTCGTCGTCCATGAACGAGATCGTCAGCCCGACCCGGGACGCCTGGGCGTGCCGGGCCACGTTGGCCAGCGCCTCCTGCGCCGTCCGCAGCAGCGCGACCTCGGCGTCCGGCGGCAGCGGGCGCACCGTGCCGGTGGTCGTGACCTGGACCGGTATCCCGTTCAACGCCGACCAGCGCGCGGCGACCTCGGCCAGCGCCTCGGTCAGCCGCCCGGTCTCCAGCGGCTCGGGGCGCAGCGCGTGCACCGATCGCCGGGCCTCGGACAGGCCCTCGCGGGCCAGCCTGGTGGCGGCCCGGACGTGCCGGCGCCACGCGGCCGGGTCCTGGGCCGCCTGCTCGGCCGCCTGCAGCTGGGTGATGATCCCGGCCAGGCCCTGGGCCAGGGTGTCGTGGATCTCCCGCGCCATCCGCTGCCGCTCGTCCAGGATCCCGGCCTCCCGGGCCTGGGTCAGCAGCTGCTCGTGCAGGCCCGCGTTCTCCGCCAGCGTGGCCTGGAGCCTGTGGTTGGCCTCGCTCACTTCGCCCAGGGCCCGCTCGCGTTCCTCGTTCTGCTGGCTGGCCTTCCTGTCCACCCAGACGGACGCGCAGATCAGGATCACGTTCAGGGCGACGATGGCCAGGTAGAGCACCAGGCCGAACAGGGTGGACTTGTCCACGCCGTAGGCCTGCGCGGTACCGGAGATCAGCGCCACGGCGGCCGCCCCTGGCAGCCGCCACGGCCAGGGCAGCAGCCGGAACGCGTAGAAGTAGCCGGCGGGCGTGAAAAAGCCGTACCACGGGGCCTTGATCACCAGAAGGCCCAGGATCACCACGAGGCCGGTGAAGAACAGCCCCATCATCCGCGGCCGGTCCCACCAGGCCGGGTGCAGCGTGAACATTCCCAGCATCCACGCCGCGGCCAGCCCGGACAGGCCGAGGATCACCGGCGCCGGGCCGCCCTTGATGATCACGGTCAGCAGCGTGCAGAACGCCAGCAGCAGGTACGGCACCACGGTGACCCACGCGGGCTGACCCGCCGCGGCCAGGAAGTGCCGTCCCGACCTACCGAACATCTGAGCCCTCCGCGCGTTCGTCTACTCCCACCGAAACAACTTAGCCGCCGCAAGCCCGCAACCCACCGCGTAAGCCGCCATGGTCAGCAGCTGCAGCGGGTGCGGCCAGTGACCGAGCCAGGCGTCCTGCAGCGCCTGGACCGCCGCGCCGAGCGGGGTGGCGTGGCTGAAATGGCGCAGGCCGGCCGGCATGACCGGGATCGGGAAGAACAGCCCGGCGAAGAACATCATCGGAAAGAGCAGGAAGATCCCGATTCCCTGAGCGGTCTGGCTGCTCGGCGCCACGGCGGCGATGAGCAGCCCGACGGACAGCATCGCGGCGGCGCCGAGCAGCGCGGCCACGATGAACCCGGCGGCCTGCCGCGGCAGGGAGATGCCGTACCCGATCCTGGCCACCGCGAGGATCAGGACCACCATGACCGCGATGATCGCCAGGTTCGCCAGCAGCTGGGCGGCGAGCACCCGGACCGGGCCGGCCGGGGTGGTCTGCAGACGGCGCAGGACGCCCCGCTCCCGGTAGCTGGCCAGCGCCATCGGCAGATAGGTCAGCGAGAGCAGGGCCAGCGAGTACGCGATGAGGATCGGCACGTAGGCATCGAGCAGGGTGTAGCCGTCCAGCGATGCCCGTCGCTGGGTGTAGAACGGGATCGCGCCGAAGATCACCAGCAGGACCAGCGGGACCGCCAGCCGGACGAAGAACCTGGCTCCCTCGCGCCCGATCAGCTTCAGCTCGGTGGCGGTGAGCCGGGCCAGCGCGCCGCCGCCGGCGGCGGCGCGCGGCCGCGCGGCGAGTGTCATCGTCCCTCCTCGTCCTGGTCGACCTGGCCGGTCGGGTGGCCCGGGCCGGCGAGGGCGTGCCTGCCGGTCAGGGCGACGAACGCGTCCTCCAGGCTGGCCTGGTCCACCCGCAGCTGCCGGGCCACGATCTGGTTGCGGGCCAGCACGGCGGTGACCGCGTTGAGCGCGTTGTCGCTGCCTGTGATCACCACGACATCGCCCCGGCGGACGACGCTGGTCACGTCGGGCAGGCCGGCCAGCAGCGCGTCGTCGAACGGCACGGACGGCCGGAACTGGATCCGCTGCCCCGCCTGGACCCGCTCGGCCAGCTCGGCCGGGGTGCCGGACGCGACGACCCGGCCCGCGTCGATCAGCACGACGCGGTCACACAGCCGCTCGGCCTCCTCCATGAAGTGGGTGACCAGCAGGATCGTGACCCCGCGGGCGCGCACGTCCTCGATCAGTTCCCAGGTGCCGCGCCTGGCCTGCGGGTCCAGGCCGGTGGTGAGCTCGTCGAGCACGGCCAGCCGCGGGCTGCCGAGCAGCGCCAGCGCGATCGAGACCCGTTGCTTCTGGCCGCCGGACAGCTTGCCGAATCTCGTCCTGGCCTGCCCGGACAGGCCGAGCATGTCCATCAGCGCCCGCCAGTCGGCCGGGGCCCGGTAGAAGGAGCTGTAGAGCTCGAGGGCCTCGGCGACCCGCAGCCCGTCGGGCAGCTGGCTGTCCTGGAGCTGCACGCCGAGCCGCTGGGTCAGCTCGGCGCGCTGCCGCCGGGGGTCGAGCCCGAGCACGCTGATCTCGCCCCGGTCCGGGGTACGCAGCCCCTCGATGCATTCCACGGTCGTGGTCTTGCCCGCGCCGTTGGGCCCGAGGATCCCGAAGATCTCGCCCGCCCCGACGGTCAGGGAAATGTCGTCGACCGCCACCGTGTCCCGGTAGCTCTTGCGCAGGTGCCGTACTTCGATGACTGCTGGCATGTCATCAGCGTCGCAACCCGGCGCGCCGGTTCGCGTCGTCCGGCCAGCCAGACCTGGCGGACGGCCGGCCGAACCGCGGATCGGCCGGATGACCGGACCGCATCCACCGATCGGCTGACGCGCGGCGCGGGCCGATCGCGCCGGGGTCAGGCCGGCAGGCCCGGCTGCTGGGTGATCAGCACGATCGAGACGATCAGCAGCGCCGTCCCGAACGTGATCAGCGAGTAGCGCACGCCGTACATCTTGAACGAGCTGCCCACGCCGACCAGGAACAGCACCGCGGCGAGGAAGACCGTGATCCGGACGTAGTTGTCGGCGGTCGAACCGTCCGCGCTGCCCTGGCTGAACTTGGCGTCGGCCTGGTTGTCGAGCGCATTGCCCTGCGCCTGGGCAGGCAGTTTGTACTGGGGCATGTATGTCGGGCCCGGAGGGGCCTTCGGGTTGTTCAGCGGGTCGGTCGCCATCCAGGCGTCGAACGCGACCCGGAACTGGGGCCGGAACCGGCGTATCGCGATCGCCTCCTTCTGCGGGCTGTTCAGGGTGAAGGCGATGAACCACGCGTTGAAGGTCGAGGCGTCGAAGTTGCGGGTCGAGATGGCCGAGAGGTCGTCCCGGGTCGCCAGGTTGCGCAGCGTTGACGACTGCGCCAGGTCGATTCGCGACGCCGTGGCCCACTTGGACGCCGAGTAACCGGCCCACGCGGCCGTGATCGTGACCAGCGCCAGCAACACGGCCTCGCAGACCTGCACGATGCGCGAATGCCTGTCGGCGCCCTCGGCGCGCCGCTCGCCATCCCCGGCCTCGTCGTGCCCCTTCTCCGCGTGCTCGTGCAGTTGCTTGCCGGCCTCGATCGGGTTGAGCGCTTCCCCCATCAAGCCCCCCGGATGATCACCCTGAGCATACCGAAGGGCCACTGAGAGCATTTGAACGCACCGTCTCGGGGCCAGCCCCGCCGTGCCGGTCGAGTCGTTGGCCGCCGACCCGTTCCCGGTCGTCCGGGACGGCCGGACCCCCGGGCCGCGGCCGACGGCCAGGGCGCCTGGCCGCGCTGGCTGACCTGAGATGATCAGGGCTGAGCCGATCATCTGGGGAGGGCGTCATGGCGGGTCCGGTACGAGTCGTCGGCCTGGGCGGGTCCCTGCGGGCCGAGTCCACCAGCCGGACCGCGCTGCGGGTCGCGCTGGACGGCGCGGCAGCGGCGGGCGCCGAGGTGGAGCTGGTCGGGGTTCGCGACCTCGACCTGCCCCTGTACACCGCCGAGCACGCGATCCCGCCGGCCGCCCAGGAGTTCGCGGACACCGCGTACGCGTGCGACGCGATGATCTGGAGCAGCCCGACCTACCAGGGATCGGTGAGCGGCTCGTTCAAGAACGTGCTGGACTGGCTGATCTTGCTGGCCGAGCGGCAGCCGCCGTACCTGTCGAACAAGCCGGTGGGGCTGGTGACGACGGCCGGCGGCGTCCAGGGGCTGCAGGCCATCAACACGATGGACTTCATCGCCCGGTCGCTGCGCGCCTGGAGCGTGCCGGTGGTGCTGCCGGTGTCCCAGTCATGGAAGTCGTTCGACCCCGACGGGCGCCTGATCGACGAGGGCGTCGCCGCCCAGCTGCGCGGGCTCGGCGCCGAGGTCGTGCGCGCCGCCAACCAGTTCCGCGGCGAGGGCACCTGCGACTACGCCGACGAAAGGCAGTTCGCGGCCGCGAGCCGATGACCTCGCCCCGCGGTCCCGCCCCCCCGGCCCGGGGCCGGCCCTAACGCACGCCGTAGAGGTACTCGAGCGCGAGCTGGTCCAGCCGCTCGAAGGCCATGCCGCGCTCGCCGAGCGCCACCACGTCCGGGGTGAAGCCGCGGATGTCGCGCCAGGTCTCGCCGTCGGCGAGCGTCGGCAGCGCCAGCTCGGGCACCCGGGCCGCCGCCAGCGCCTCGGTCACCTCGGGGTCGGCGCGGAACGCCCGCGTCTTCTCCCGCAGGATGAGGTAATTGCGCATGCAGGCGGCGGCCGACGCCCATACCCCGGCGTCGTCCTCGGTCCGCGGCGGCTTGAAGTCGAAGTGCACCGGCCCCTCGTAGCCGCCGGCCTCCAGCGCGTCCACGACCCAGAACGCGCCGCGGGCGTTGCCGGCCCCGAACCGCAGGTCCTGGTCGTAGCGCGGGCCGTGCTGGCCGTTGAGGTCGATGTGGAAGAGCTTCCCGTGCCACAGCGCCTGGGTGATCGCGTGGGCGTAGTTGAGCCCCGACATCTCCTCGTGCCCGACCTCGGGATTGAGGCCCACCAGCTCGGGATGCTCGAGCTCGTTGATGAACGCGAGCGCGTGCCCGGCGGTGGGCAGCAGGATGTCGCCGCGCGGCTCGTTGGGCTTCGGCTCGATCGCGAAGCGCAGGTGGTATCCCTGGTCGAGCAGGTACCCGCAGAGGATGTCGTAGGCCTCCTTGAGCCGGTCCAGCGCCGCCCGCACGTCCTTGCTCGCGCCGGACTCGGCGCCGTCGCGGCCACCCCAGCAGACGTAGACCCGGGCCCCCAGCTCCTCGGCCAGGTCCAGGTTCCGCATGACCTTGGCCAGCGCGAACCGTCGCACGTCGCGATGGTTGGCGGTGAACCCGCCCTCCTTGAAGATCGGGTGGCTGAACAGGTTCGTGGTCGCGGTGGTCACGACCAGGCCGGTCTCGTCCAGCGCCTTGCGGAACGCCGCGATCCTCTCGCCCCGTTCCTCGTCGGTGTCGTCGAACCCGAACACGTCGTTGTCGTGGAAGTTCACGCCGTAGGCGCCGAGCTGCGCCAGCTTGCGCACCGCGCGCTCGGCCGGCATCGGCGGGCGGACCGCGCCGCCGAACACGTCCACCCCCTGCCAGCCCACGGTCCATATCCCGAACGAGAACCTGTCGCCGGGCGTCGGCGCGAAGCGGTCTGTAGTCACGAGGCGGTCCTTTCGTCCCAGGTGGCGGTGTCGTCTCGGAGCGCGGCGTGGCGCTCGCGGATCTCGGGCCGCGGCGGCCCGGCGTAGCTGGCCGCTGGCCGGGGCGGCCACGGTGGCGGCTCCGGGGTCCCGGCCAGGGCCCAGGC
>JASHUI010000597.1:0-5653 GCA_030040095.1 Streptosporangiaceae bacterium
GGCCAGCGGCAGCCGCTGCACGGGCAGCCACAAGCACGTCAGCAGCGCGATCGCCACGTTCGCCGTCACGGCCGCCAGCAGCGCCGCGGTCAGCGGCGCCTGCCGGCCCACGGCGGCCGAGCCAACCAGCTCGAGCCGGCCGGCTTCCTCATCGGCCCGGGTGTGCCTGACCACGACGAGGATCGCCAGCAGGACCGCGAAGGCCGATCCCCAGACGCCCCACCGCGCGGCGACGAAGGCGCCGACCGAGGTGCCGTCCAGCCGGCCGAGCAGGAACCTCAGCGCAGGATTCTGCCCGGCGCTCGCGGCCACCGCGGCCCGCCTCGCGGCGCTGGGGTAGAGCACCCGCAGGTCGCGGGCGGTGATGGCCAGCAGCGCGCTGATCCCGAAGACGCAGGCGGCCAGCGCGACGCCGTCACGGCGGAACGCCAGCTTGGTGAGCTGCCCGGTGCCGGCGAAACCGGTCATCACCCGGCTCCCGCCGGCCCGGGAGCATAATGACGCAGGAACAGTTCCTCCAGGGTCGGCGGCCGGCAGGTCAGGGACCGGATGCCGGCCTGGTGCATGCGGCCGAGCACCTCGTCAAGGGCGGCGCGGTCCACCTGGCAGCGCACCAGGGTTCCGGTGACGGTCAGCTCATGCACGCCCGCGACCTCGTCCAGCGCGACCGGCGCGGCGAGCTCGGCCTCGACCGAGATCCTGCCCAGGTGCCGCATCTCGGCCAGAGCGCCGGTCTCCACCGCCCGGCCGTCGCGGATGATCGTCACCCGGTCCGCCAGGGCCTCGGCCTCGGCCAGGATGTGGCTCGACAGCAGGATGGTCCGGCCATCGTGCCGCTCGTCCTCGACGCACTCGCGGAAGGTGGCTTCCATCAGCGGGTCCAGGCCCGCCGTCGGCTCATCGAGCAGCAGCAGTTCCGCGTCGCTGGCCAGCGCCGCGATCAGCGCGACCTTCTGCCGGTTGCCCCTGGAGTAGGCGCGCGCCTTCTTCGAGGGGTCCAGGTCGAACCGCTCGATCAGTGCCTCCCGCCGCCTGGCGTCCAGGCCGCCGCGCAGGTGGCCGAGCAGGTCGATGATCTCCCCGCCGCTCAGGCCGGGCCACAGCGTGACGTCGCCGGGCACGTAGGCCAGCCGCCGGTGCAGGTCGACGGCGTCGCGCCACGGGTCGCCGCCGAGCAGCGTCACCTCGCCCGCGTCGGCCTTCAGCAAGCCCAGCAGGATACGGATGGCGGTGGTCTTGCCGGCGCCGTTCGGCCCGAGGAAGGCATGCACCTCACCGGCGCCGACCTCGAGATCGAGCCCGTCGAGCGCGACCACCCGGCCATACCGCTTGGTCAGTCCCACGGCCCGCAGCGCCTTGGTCATGGAGCAGTTATCCACCCGTTGGTCCGGCGATTTCAAGCCGCCCGCGCCGATCTGGAGCGTCTGGGGGAACCTCGCCCCGGCGGGAAAGGTCAGCTGGAGATGGTGAGCGCGATGGTGCCGACGAACGTGCCGGCCTGCGTTGAGGTCGGAGCGTTCAGGGTCACGGTGCCGTTCACGCCGATGGTCCCGGTCGCCTGGGTCGCGTCCTGCACGATGAGGTGCGGGATGGCGCCGCCGAGACCCTGGTCGCCGGTGTCGGCGGGCCCGGCCGGCGGGAGGGCGGCGGGCTGGTCGAAGAAGGTCAGGTCGGCGGCGGTGAGGGCGTTCCCGGGAACCGGCACGGCGGTGAGGTTCGTCAGGCCCACGTTCTCCCCGCTGATGACGCTGCCCGCGCCGGAACCGCCGTCGGACAGGTCGCTGGAGATCGCGGTGACGGCCCAGGGCACGTTGCCCGCCTGGGTGTCCACGATCGTGATGCCGTTGAAGGTGCCGTCCGGGACCTGGCCCGCGGTCGGCACGTTGCCGGAGTCGGGCTCCAGCGGTGCCGAGGCGGTGAAGTACGACCCGGTCGGGTCGAGTTGCAGGGCGCCCAGGTTCAGCGGGTTCGCCGGCGTGTACGGCGTCGATATGGCCAGGGCGCCCACCGGCACGGTGGCCTCGATGGTCGCCGTGTTGCTGCAGGCGTTGCAGGCCGGCGCGGTCTCGGCGAAGGTCACCGGCCCGGAAGTGGACCCCTGGTAGGTGCTGCTTCCCGCTGGCGGCGTGTAAACCGCGATCACGGAGTGCTGCCCGGCCCCGGTGTAGGTGACGGTCGCCGTGAAGGTGCCGGCCAGGGCGCCGGTGCCGGACGCCGCCGTCGCGATCGCGGTGGCGCCGCCGTTGTCGAAGAAGGCGACGCTGCCCGTGGTGACCGGGTTGTTCAGGCTGTCGGCCGTGTCGGTGACGATCGCGGTGAAGGTGACCGGTCCGGCGGGCCCGCTGCCCGTCTCGCCCAGGGCGGTGGAGGTGGTGTCCGGCGTGACGTCGACCGATTGCGCGGTCGCGGCCTCGGCCGTTGTCGCGTTCCCGGTGTAGCTGGCGGTGTAGGTGTATTGCCCCAGTGCCGCGGGCGTGTCCGTCAGGGTGAATCCGCCGGCCGCCGACGTGGTAACCGGGAAGATCGTCGTTGCCGTGCTTCCGTAGAGGGTACGGAAGATGGTCACCGGGGTACCCGCGGGCGGGACGCCGCCGCCGATCGTCAGGGTGCCGGTCAGGGTCAGGCTCTCGCCGACGTATCCGGTCGACGGACCGGTCAGGCTGAGCGTGGCCGGAGTCAGCGTCGCGGCGTCGACGATCTGCAAGGTGTAGTAGGCGTCGGAGCCGTCCTGCATCATCGCGTAGAGCCGGGAACCATCCGCCGACCAGACCAGGCCCCGGGCGGCCAGGATCATCCTGGGGAACCCCAGGGCATAGGTGGTGGCGGCGGTCGCGACGTCCTGCTGGTAGACGTAGACGTCCGCCGTGGGCCAGCTGTCCTGCGTACCCCCGGCCACCTCGCCGCTCGCGGCGATGGCGACCGCGTCCGGGTAGGAGCCGGAGGCGACGTAGGATCCCAGCTGGCTGAGGTCCGTGGTGCTGTACCGGTAGAGGACGTCCGGTGAGCTACAGGCCAGGACGAACTCCGAGCCGCCGGGCGCGACCGCCAGGTCGCTCTCGTTGGTGCAGTTCTCGAAAGACGCCGATTGAGCGAGGACCGCGGCCGGATCGACCGCGACGTCGTAGCTGGCGACCGCCGACGGGGTCATGTCAGGCTCGGCGGCGACGAGGATCCCGGTGTCCTGCGGGTCGGCGGACAGCTCCGGGGCACCGTACCAGCCGCCCAAGGCGGGCTGAACCTGGAACGACGGCGAGGCCGACGATACGTCGATGTCGCCGATGCCCGCCTCGCCCGCGGTCCCGTTGCCGTAGCTCACCCAGAGCTCGCCGCTCTGCACCGCCACATCCCTCGGCGAGTCCCCGGCTCCCAGCGGGTAGGACGCGACCTGCTGGAGCGTTGTGGTGTCTATCGCGCTGACCGCGTCGGCGGTCGAGAGGGCCGCGTAGAGGGTGGTGCCGTCGGGCGAGAGCGCGATGCCCTCCGCGCCGTTCTCGCCGCTGATGGTCGTGATCACCTGGCCGGTCAGGTCGGTGACCAGGATGGCGTTCTGGCCGTTGCCCTCGCTGATGTAGATGTGGTCGTGGGCCGCGTCGACCACCATCTGGTAGTAGCTCGTGATCGGCAGCGAGGTGGTGGTATCGGCCTCGGTGCTGCCCGGCAGGACCAGGACCAGCAAGGCCGATGCCGCGGCCAGCGCTAAGACCGAACCGCCCGACCTGATGCGCAAAGGCCCCCCATTGCGACGATGAGCGATGATCTTAGGGGACACCGCGCAGGACTACCCAGATCCAGTCGATGAACTTTGTGATACGGAAATGCGAACAACGGTGGCCCGTGCGCCAAACCCGGCCTACAGCACGCCCTTGGTGCTGGGGATGCCGGCCGAGCGGGGATCCGGGGCGACGGCGGCCCGCAGCGCCCGGGCGAAGGCCTTGAACTGGGCCTCCACGATGTGGTGCGGGTTGCGCCCGGCGAGCACGGACAGATGCAGGCAGATCCCGGCCGACATGGCCAGCGACTCGAAGAAATGCCTGGTCAGCGTGGTGTCGTAGGTGCCGATCGCGGGCGGCATCGGCTCCGGCTCGGTGTGCACGGCGTAGGGCCGGCCGGCCAGGTCCACGGCGGCCCGGGCCAGGGTCTCGTCCAGCGGCACGAGCGCGTCGCCGAACCGGCAGATTCCCGCCTTGTCGCCGAGCGCCTCGCGCAGCGCCTGGCCGAGCGTCAGCGCGGTGTCCTCCACCGTGTGGTGCGCGTCGATCTCGGTGTCGCCCCGGGCCCTGACGGTCAGGTCGATGCAGCCGTGCTTGCCGAGCTGGGCCAGCATGTGGTCGAAGAACGGCACCCCGGTCTTCGCCTCGGTCACCCCGGTGCCGTCGAGGTCCAGCTCGACCAGGACCTGGGTCTCGTTGGTCATCCGCTCGACCCGTGCGGTGCGACCGCTCATGATCCGAGCACCTCCTCCAGCGCCGTACGGAACGCGGCCATCTCCGGCCCGGTGCCGACGCTGACCCGAAGCCAGCCGGGCGGCCCCACCTCGCGGATCAGCACGCCGCGGTCCAGCAGGCCCTGCCAGACCGCGTGCCGGCCGGGGAACTCGCCGAAGAGCACGAAGTTGGCGTCGGAGTCGGCCGCGGCCAGGCCGCGCCCGCGCAGCCAGGCCACCAGGTCGTCGCGCTCGGCCCGGAGCAGGGCCACCGTGGCCAGCAGCTCTTCCGCGTGCGCGAGCGCGACCCGGGCCACCGCCTGGGTGACCGCGGACAGGTGGTAGGGCAGCCGCACGAGCTGCAGGGCCGCGACCACGTCGGGCGAGGCGGCCAGGTAGCCGACGCGCACCCCGGCCAGCGCGAACGCCTTCGACATCGTCCGGACCACCACCAGCCGCCGGTAGCGGGGCAGCAGGCCGAGCGCGGTGCCGCGCCGGTCGCGGGCGAACTCCGCGTAGGCCTCGTCGACCAGGACCATGCCCGGGGCGGCGTCGCACACGGCCTCGATCACGGTCAGCGGCAGCGCCGTGCCGGTCGGGTTGTTCGGCGAGGTGAGGAACACCACGTCCGGCTGCTGCTCGCGGACCGCGGCCGCGGCGCGCTCCGGGTCGAGCCCGAACCCGTCGTCGCCCGCGTCCCTGGCTCCCGCGACCCAGCGGGTCCCCGTGGCCTGCGCGATCAGCGGATGCATCGAGTACGAGGGCTCGAACCCGAGCGCGCAGCGGCCCGGTCCGCCGAAGGCCTGCAGGACCTGCTGGATGATCTCGTTCGATCCGTTGGCCGCCCAGACCTGCGCCCGGGTCAGCCCGTGCCCGAGATAGGCCGCCAGGTCGTCGCGCAGGGCGACGGCATCCCGGTCGGGGTAGCGGTTGAGCGTGCCCGCCACCGCGGCGGCCGCGTCCGCGATCGCGTTCGCCAGGGCCGGCGACGGCGGGTAGGGGTTCTCGTTGACGTTGAGCCGGACCGGGACGTCGGGCATCGGCGCCCCGTAGGGCTGGCGGCCCGCGAGGTCGTCGCGCAGCGGCAGGGCCTGGGCGGTTGTCACCCGCCCAGCCTAAGCTGTGTGAATGCCCGAGTCCGCCGTGGCGACGACCTCTCCGGGCCGGCCGGGCGCCCGGGCGCTGCCGCCGCCGGGCGGGGCGGGCAAGGTGCCGTGGGTGCCCAGGTGG
>JASHUI010000598.1:0-2829 GCA_030040095.1 Streptosporangiaceae bacterium
CCGACGAGTCCGGCCATCTCGCGGCCGCCCGGGTCACAACACCGCACGTCCCCGCCAGCTTCGAAGGACTCCCGCCCGGCGCCTACACCGTGGACATCACCGGCCTGGACGCGAGTTCTGCCATCTCACCGGTCAGCAGCATCGTTCTGGTCTGGCAACCGGCCGAAGGCCCAGGCATTTAAGACTCCCACGACTCGGCGAGTTTTCCTGGCCTACGGGCAGGGACGGCCTTCACCGATCAGAGCTGTGCCAGCAGCACATCCGCCAGAAGTAACCATCACCGGACAGCCTCCTGAGCCGGCACGAAGCTGGCTTGCCAACGCGCAGAATAGCCAAATCTGGACGCCGTCGTCGTCCATCCCAATGCCAACCACCAAGTCACAGAACGGCGGCTATTCGCTCGCGCGCCACAGACCAGCCGTGTCGCTGAGCGTAGTCGGCGGAATGCCCCCGCGGGACGACTGGACCGCCGATTACGGGCACGCAGTGAACTCGTGAGGCCGCCTCGGCCGAACACGCGGATTGATTATTCGGGCGCTGTACTATCCGGAGATCCGCAGATTGTGAGTTCTCTGATGTGTCGGTACGGCACCGAAGATATGTGTGAGTGCCTCAGGTGATTACGTCGCTCTGACTTGCGGCCTTCCAGTTCCGGGGTTGGCAGTGCGGGCAACGCCGCGGGTCATCGGCACGGGGGTTCACGTCACGCGCAACTAGAGGGCTCAAGCAGCGGATCAGGCTGGGGTATTGTTGCCCGACGCCCTGGTCCGTGCTCGCAGACATCTCAGCAGGCGGGGATCGATGCCGGCGGCGAGGCCGGGCACAGGGCCTTCCCTGCACGGCCGCGCTGGCAACTCAAATGCCGTGGATGGCCCGAACTTCGCCGGCGGCGACTGTGTCGGCGAGTCGCTGGTGGTCCAGTTCGTTCTGATCCGCGTACGCGGCGGAGAAATGGGCGATCGCCCGGTCGAACCTCGATCCCGCGCCCAGGTACGCGGAGATTGCGAGCCGGTCGCCCGAGCGGGCGTGCGCACGGGCGAGCGACCATCCGCACGCGCGTGTGTAAGCGTGCAAGCCGCTGTAGGTCATCCGCGAGAGGTTGACCGACGCCTTCCAGTCCCAGAGCTGGCGGATGTAGAAGTCATGCTCCTTGCCGTCCAGGCCCACGCTCCGCTGCCAGCCGAGGAACAGATCGATCGCCGCCTGCGACAGCCGTTGACCACGGACGACACGCTGGCCGTGATTCTCGAACTCGCTCCTGCCAAGATAGGGCTCCAGCACCGATGGCTGCGCTTCCTTCATCTGCAGCACGAGAGGGTCCTGACCGCCACGGCTGGCGAACAACAGAACCCACGCGCGCGTGCCGACGCTCCCGACTCCGACAACCTTGCGGGCCATGTCGACAAAGCGGTAGCTCTCGAAAAGGTAGCGCCGGTCCTGATCGAGGCTTTCAGCGTACTGCTCGAGGGCTGCATTAACGATGTCCAAGTCGGGCCGGACATCGTCCGGATCGACCAGGTCGTGAAGCGGGACCAGTAGTGGCGGGACGTTGCGGAAACGCAGCTCGCCGTGAACCCGCTCGGTCAGCCGCCCGACCGCCCGCAGGCTCGTTTTGGCCCGTGCCCTTGCGAACGGCTTCACGAACAGGATCCGGCCTTTCTTGCCCAGCCGCCCGCCGAAACGACCGACAAGTTCGCTCGCGTTGAGGCGGTCGTACCAGACATCAAGGTGGCTCTCCTTCGCGAACTGACGCATCGCCTCGCGATACTCGCGCACGCAGTCGGTTACCAGCGATCGGCGACGGCCGGCCGGCTGCCCGATATCGCGGCCAGCGATCTCGACGCTCGCAGCCATTCGTTTGACATCCCACT
This sequence comes from Streptosporangiaceae bacterium, assembly GCA_030040095.1. Classification (GTDB taxonomy): domain Bacteria; phylum Actinomycetota; class Actinomycetes; order Streptosporangiales; family Streptosporangiaceae; genus JASHPR01. The sequence continues at coordinate 1,872 of JASHUI010000598.1, forward strand.
CCCACGGACCGGGCAGAGTCTCGTCAAAATCGTTAGGACCGAACAACAACCTGCGATCCTGGGCGGCGAATCCGCCGAAGTTAGAGATGTGGGCATCGCCGCACGCCTGCACCACGATCCCCGAATCAGGTGTCCGCGAAAGATCGGCGGCCATGATCGCAGCCGCCCCCCGGTAGAACGTGAACGGAGACACGAGCATCCGCCCGTACCGGATCGGGACCAGTTCCTGAAGCCGCGTAACCGCCTGAGCCTGAAGCAGCGCGACCGGATCAGGCCGATCCGCCGCCGGCGACCACTCGCCGTGAACCGACCGAGGCACCAGCCGCCGGGCCGCTCGTCCCCGCTCAGCCGATTCGCCTGACACCAGCCCCACGCGACCGGGCGCAGTCGCCCTGAAGCCACCACCCACCCCGCGCCGAGCAGAGCCTGGTTCCGGATCCGTGATCGTGCTCATGATGTTCCCCCCGGCCGACCAGCACCGACCCGGCAGAGCCGCTCCGGGCCGAGCCGCGGAATCTCACCAGCATCATCCTAAGAACGTCCCGCCAACCGCCGCCGACCGCGCCCGCAGGACGGGAAATGCGAGACGATGCTGCGGCGGCTGGCGGGCGCAGCAGAAAACCCGCGGCTTGCAGGAGTGACCGTGCCGCGGAAGCGGCTGATCGCGCCTTCACGGCGTTCACCAACAAGTACCCGCGGCGCTGGGCGCCGTCGCGGCCAGGCCTGCACCAGCCGCACGCAGCCGCACGCAGATCAGCCTTATCTGAGACAGTCTGGAAGACGGCGGCGGCCACCAGTCAAGCATGCCGAACGGCGGCGCTGCGCGCGCCGACCGGCTGATGCTACGACTACAGACCGTGGTGAGCGCACCGTTGCGAGCCGACGGCTCATGATCGCCGATAATGGAAGCCTACAGCTTTGATAGGAATTGGCTGGCCGGGCCGCCCAAGGTCGCGGC
>JASHUI010000599.1:0-4750 GCA_030040095.1 Streptosporangiaceae bacterium
CGGCCGGCGCGTGGTCACGGCGCTGCGGCGGCCGCCGGTCCGCCAGGCAGCCCTGATTCGCGCGGGCATCGGGCGTACGTTCCACACGTTCGTGAACACCATCGGCGCCTGGTGGCCGGTGCAGCCGTTCTCGGCCGGCAAGGAACGGGTCCGCGATGTGACGATCGAGCAGCGGCCCGGCGGTCGGGTCTACGAGACCTGGGACGACGGCACCGAGATCGACTGGGGCACGGTGACCGCCTGGGAGCCGCCCGCGCGCTTCGTGATGACCTGGGTCGGCACGCCCGTGCCGACCGAAGTCGAGTTCACCTTCGCCGCGCTCGGCCCGGCGCTGACCCGGGTGGCGGTCGAGCACCGCGGCTGGGAGGCGCTGAGCGACGAGCAACTGTCCGAGGACTGCGCGCTGCCGGGCGGCTACGCCGCAGGCGCCTACCTGGCAGGGTGGGCACGGATTCTCGGAACATTCCGCGATGCGATCAGGGAGGACAGCGAATGAGCACCTTCGTATTCAGGCTCATAGCGCCCCGTCCGACGTTCGCGCAGGACATGAGCGAGCAGGAGCGCGAGATCATGGCACGCCACGCCGCCCACTGGCAGCCCTGGATCGAGTCGGGCCAGATGGTGATCTTCGGTCCCGTGCTCGACGGCAGCGGCTCGTGGGGACTTGGCGTTGTAGAGGCCGACGATGAACAGGAGCTGCGGGCGTTCGCCGGGAACGATCCGGTTGTTACCTCCGCCACCGCCACGATTGAGATCGGGCAGATGCTGGGCGGCTTTGTCCGGCCGCGGCCGGCCCCCTAACCCAGCCGGGCCCGCCCTCCCAGCCGGGCCGCCCTGCCCGCCTTCCCTGCCGGGCCCGCCCTCCCTGCCGGGCCCGCCCTCCCAGCCGGGCCCGCCCCCTAGCCGGGCGATGAATGTGAGGTTTGGTCACACCCAAGTGACCAAACTCCACACCCATCGGCGCGCCGCAGCCGGTCCGGGTGCCGTTGCGTGCCATGGCCTCCCCGCTGGCAGGCCGTGAGACCCGCTGGAGGCGGGGCAGGTCGCGGATTTCCTTCGCTGCGCCTGGGTCCACGGCAACCGGTGAGATCGTGGGAGCTTGGGGCAGTGACCGACATGGCGCCGGAGGAGCTGCCGGACCCGGACGGGCAACAAGGAGGAGACCGGATGTTCGTGCGGATCAACGACAACACTCTGAACGTGGAGGTGCTCGGCTCCGATGCCGCCCCGGTCATCATCGTGCACCACGGCGGCGGCGGCATCGGGTCCCTCGCCGAGCCGAAGGCGAGCTTCGGATGGCTGGCTGACCGGTTCCGCGTCGTGGTCTACGACGCCCGCGGCTGCGGCATCAGCGAGGGGAAGCCCCCGTACAGCCATGCCCAGTGGGCGGCAGACCTGGACGGGGTGCGTCAGTGGCTGGGCGCCGAGCAGGTTATCGTCGCCGGCGGCTCCTACGGCGGCTTCATCGCCATGGAGTACGCCATCGCCTACCCGGAGCGCACCCGGGCCATGATCCTGCGCGACACCTCCCCGGACAGCACGAACCTCGACCTGGTGTTCGAGAACGCGCGCAAGCAGACGCGCGTGACGATCAACTGGGACAACTTCGAGCGCTACTGGACCGGCCACATCCGCGACGACGCCGATCTCAAAGCCTGCTGGGCCGAGATCGCGCCGCTGTACTCCTATGAGGACGACCGGGAGCGGGCGGCCGCCCGGGTCGAGAACGGAAGCTACCGGTATGAGACCCACAACTGGTGCTTCCAGCAGAACCGGGCGAACTACGACGTGAAGCCGGCCTTGCCGGGAGTGCGCTGTCCCACGCTGATCACGGTCGGCCGGCACGATTGGGTGACCCCGGTGGCGATGTCGCAGACCATCGCGTCGCTGATCCCGGACTCACGCCTGGTGATCTTCGAGAAGTCCGGCCACTCGCCGCCGAGCGATGAGCCCGAGCTGTTCCGGCGCACCGTCCGGGAGTTCCTCGCGGAGGTGGCCCCCGAGGCGTTCGTGACCGCCCGGCCGTAGGCCGCCCGTTACAGCAGGTCGCGGCCAGGCAGGATGTCCGAGGGCTCGAGGCGCATCAGGTCGTCTTTGCTCCAGTGCCGCTCCGGATCGGCGGCGAGACGATACGCGTGCCGCAGACGGGCACTTTCCAGGTCGTTGCGAACGGTACGGGCGTTGGCGAACCGGGGCTGCCTCATCCGCAGCGACAGGTAGTCGCGGAAGGCCGTCACCGCCTCGCCCGACAGGTAGTAGGAGGACCGGTCCAGCATCAGCCGCCCGATCGCGATCAGCTCGTTGACCTCGTAGTCGGCGAAGTCCAGATGATGCGCAATGCGCGAGGTCATACCGGGGTTGGACTGGAAGAAGTGATCCATGCGGTCCTTGTATCCAGCGAGGATCACTACGAGCTTGTCCCGCTGGTTCTCCATCACCTGCATGAGGATGTCGATGCACTCCTGGCCGTAGTCCTTCGAGTCCTGCGCGCGGTACAGGGTGTAGGCCTCGTCGATGAACAGCACCCCGCCCATCGCGCTGTCGAGAATCTGCTTGGTCTTTGGCGCGGTATGCCCGATGTACTCACCCACAAGGTCATCGCGCATGGCATGCACGAGTTGACCCTTCTCCAGGTAGCCGAGGCGGTGCAGCAGGTCGGCCATCATCAGCGCGACCGTGGTCTTCCCGGTTCCCGGCGCCCCGGTGAAGCACATGTGCAGGCTCGGCCGGGACGCGGAGAGCCCGAACCGCTGTCGCACCCGGTCGACCAGCAGCAGCGAACCGATTTCTTCGACCTTCTTCTTCACCGGGGCGAGCCCGATCAATTCGCTGTCCAGCGCGGCGAACAGGTCGTCGATGCCCGCTGCCCGCCGTTCAGCGGCGAGCGTGATGGTGGCATCCTGCTGGAGCATTTCGCTGCGCCGGCGAGGCTGGCCGATCCGGGCGGGCCTCGCCGGCGGGGCCGGGGGCCGTGCCGGACGCCGGGTGCTGGTCGCCGAGGGGATACCCGGGCGCCGGTTGAGGGTGCTGGACAGCCGCCGGCTTATCGCGACCGGGACAAAGGGCGCGTACTCCCGGCGCAGGCCTGAATCCAGCGAGTTGATGAACCGGACAGACTCCGGGGTGATACCCCGTGAGGTGAGGTTTTCATTGGTCGTCTGGTGGAACCCGTGCAGGAAGACCAGAAGTATCGGCAAGATCGGGCAGATGGCGACGGCGATCACCGCGAACAGCACATGACTCAACCGCAGCCAGGCCATCAGCAGGCCCACCGTGACGGCTAGCAGCAGGCACAGCGTGAGTATGCGAGGTGCGGGATATACCAGCCTGGCGGTCCGTACCACACAGGCGAGGGTAGCCAGGCGGCCGGTCGCGGGTCAATCACGGCCCGCTCGGTTGGACGCGACGCGCCGGACTTCTGTCCGAGGCGGTTGCCAGGAGAGCTTCCGGCGTCCGCGGTGGCAGGGCCTCTGCCGGGGACGAGGAGCTGGTCAGGGGCTCAGCTCACTGATACAGGAAGGTGTGCCGGGCCGCGCAGGTTGATCCGGCCGTTCCATATCACCTCGCCCGCCAGCGCCAGCCCCGGGAACCGGCCCACCAGGTGCTCGAACGCGATGGTGGCCTCCAGCCGGGCCAGCGACGCGCCCAGGCAGTGGTGATGCCCGGCGCCGAAGGACACGTGCTGCCGGGCGTTGTCCCGGTCGAGCCGCAGTTCGTCGGCGTCGGCGCCCCAGAACCGCTCGTCCCGGTTGGCCGAGCCGAGGCTCGCCATCACGAACGCGCCGGCCGGGATCGTGCTGCCGCCCAGGGTGACCGGTTCCAGCGTGATCCGCCGGCTCGCCTGGACGGGGCTGTCGTAGCGGAGCAACTCCTCCACGGCGTTGCCGGCCAGGGCCGGGTCGGCGCGCAGCACCGCGAGCTGGGCCGGGTGCCGCAACAGCGCGAGGGCGCCGCCGGCGATGAGGTTGACGGTGGTCTCGTGCCCGGCGATGTACAGCAGCAGCGTCTGCGCCACCAGTTCGTCGTCGCTGAGCATGTCGCCGTCGTCCTCGGCGTGGATCAGGGCGGTCAGCAGGTCATCCGCCGGGTTGGCCCGCTTCCAGGCGATCATGTCGGTCGCTATCTGGGACATCTCCTCGTCAGCGGCCTGGATCGCCTGGATCAGCCCGGGATCGGCCACCGGCTCCAGGGAGCGCACCACGGTGCCGGTGAGCTGGCGGATCCGCTCATGGTCGGCGGGCGGCGTGCCGAGCATCTCGGCGATCACGCTGAACGGCAGCGGGAACGCGAGCGCGTCGACGAGGTCCACCGTCCCCTCCGCGGCCATGGCGTCCAGCATGCCGTCGACCAGGTCGGTGATTCGCGGCCGCAGCGCCTCGATGGCCCGGGGCGTGAACGCCTTCGACACCAGCTTGCGCAGCCTGGCGTGGTCCGGCGGGTCCCGGTCGAGCATGGACAGCGCGCTCGCCCGCGGCGCGCCGTCCCCGTACACCTCCTCGCGCAGCTGGCGCAGCGGGCTGTCGCCGGCCACGTTGTCATCCTCGACCGACAGCCCCGGCGCCCGCAGCAGCCAGGACACGTCGTCGTAGCTGGTCAGCAGCCAGAACCCGAACGGGTGCTGGTAGACCGGCGCCTGCTCCCGCATGGTCGCGTACTGCGGGTAGGGGTCGTCGGTAAAGCCCGGCGCGAACGGGTCGAACAGCGGCGGGGGCATTGTCTCTGTCAACGCGGGCGCTCCTTAACCGTGCCG
>JASHUI010000600.1:0-6562 GCA_030040095.1 Streptosporangiaceae bacterium
CGGGTCGGATCGAGCGCGCCCAGCATCAGCTGCTTGGAGCCGCTGGCCAGCTGGGTGATGATCTGCGGGATCACGGCCCGGGTCGACTGGCGCGGGCCGAAGGTGTTGAACGGCCGCAGCGTGACCACGGGCATCCCGAAGCTCAGGTGGTAGGACTCGGCCAGCTTGTCGCCCGCCACCTTGGAGGCCGCGTACGGCGACTGCGCCTGCAGCGGGTGGGACTCGCTGATCGGCACCGTGCGCGCCGTGCCGTAGGTCTCGCTGGTCGAGGTGTGTACCACCCGCGGGGTCCGGCAGGCGCGGGCGGCCTCGAGCACGTGCATGGTCCCGATCGTGTTGGTGTCGATGAACGACCGGGGGGCGCTGTAGGAGTAGGGCACCGAGCCGATCGCGGCCAGGTGGTACACGACCGACGCGCCCTCGACAAGCTCGCGGACGGTCGCCGGGTCGCGCACGTCGCCGAACACCACGTCCACCTGCTCGCTGACCTCGGGAGCGACCGTCTCGAGCCACCCGGTCGAGCTCCACATGTTGTACAGGACCATCGCCCTGACCCGGTACCCGCGCCGCACGAGCTCCTCGACCAGATGGGATCCGATGAAGCCTTCCGCGCCGGTGACCGCGGCAATATCCGTCATGGGTGGGTCCTCCCTGAATTCTTTCTGACCGGATTCTTTAACGCTCGGTCTCGGGGCCGGGCCGGCCCGCGAGCGCGCGTCTAGTAGGCATGCCGAACCGTCCGGGCCAGCACGATGGCCGCGAACCCGCCCACCACGATCAGCAGTTCCGTGCACGCCACGATCTGGGCCAGCACCCCGAAATCGCGGAACACGATCTCGAAGGCTAGCGCGAAGCAGCAGGCGACCAGCGGGAAAACCCGCGAGCCGAAGGCCTGGAGCATCAGCGCGAGGAACATGGCCGCGGCCAGGGCCAGGTACGCCCCGAGCTGCGGCAGGTAGGCCAGCTGCGGCCGGGCCAGGCCGGTCTTGCCGGCGACCTCGACCGTGGCCGCCATCAGCACCACGGCGGCGGACAGGTACATCGTCACCGCGGCCAGCAGGATCAGCCGCGCCCGGAGCCCGAACGCCCGGATGTCCCTGATCGTGCGCAGCAGCCGCTGGGTGCGCCGCCGGTACCAGAGCAGGCTGGCCTCGGCCGCGCCCATGCTCAGCGAGAGCGGCAGCGCGGCCAGCAGCGCCCCGACGTTGATGCCGCCGTGGCCGCGCGGGCCCGCGGCCACCGGGAAGATCAGCAGGCCGGCCGCGACCAGCCCGAACCCGACCGCGGGGATCGTGCCGATCCACTCCTGGCGCAGGAACAGCGCGCCGCCGGAGCTGGGCCCGCGGGTGCAGATCACGGCGATCAGCAGCGCGAGCAGCGGGGTGGCGGCCAGCCCGATCCACAGCGGGTGCTGCAGGCGCGGCGGCCGGCCAAGGAACAAGAACGCGGCGCTGCCGAGCACGCCGGGAGCCAGGGCGAGCGCCAGCCACAGCTCCGCGCCCAGCACCAGCAGCACGCCCGCGCCCAGCATGTACACGCCCTCGCCCGCGCCGAACAGCAACGCCGAGGTGGGCGCGTGCACCACCCGCCCGGTCCCGGCCATGGCCAGCACGATCACCGCGAGCCCGATCGCCAGGCCGACCCGCAGCACCCGCTTGGTCTGGCCCATGTCCAGGGTCCGGCCCAGCCGGGTGTAGCCGAGGTAGGCCAGTCCCTGGCCCAGCGACCACGCGGCGAGCAGCGCCACGATCAGCGTGACCTCCACGCCCCCGCCGATGAGCAGCGCCACCGCGGCCGGGAAGCACACTCCCGGCAGGGCGTAGAGCAGGCTGTGCACGGCCGGGCGGACCCCGCCGCTCCCGCGCCACGGATCCGGTGGCACCTCCGGCTCGGCGGGCTGCCGCGGCACCCTGAAGTACATGTCCTGGGCCAGCGCGAACACGTCGCGGTAGCCGTAGCGGACCTTGGCCGCCTGGTCGCCGAGGCCCTCGAGCTCCAGCGCGCTGGCGATCTCCAGCGGGTCGACCGCCGACTCGCATACCTCGGCGAACTGCTCACAGAGCGCGGCGACCGTGCGCGCCGCGTGTGGCCGCCCGCCCGCGACGGTGAGCCGCCCGCCGTCGGCGACCTCCGTGCCGTTGACCCGCGGCAGCTGGTCGGCGGGGCTTCCCGCGGTCATCCGGCGGCCTCCAGCAGTTCGGTCTCGTCGTCGCGTTCGGCCAGGGCGGCGGGCATCAGGTCGTCCGACTCGTCGTCCATCTCCGCGGTCGGCAGCGACAGGCCGGCCCCGACAAAGGTGTAGATCTCGTCGAACGCGCTGATCGCGCGGTCCACGGTGAAGTACTCGAGCGCCCGCATGCGGGCCGCGGCACCGAGCTTACGGCGCAGGCTGGCATCCCGCAGCAGGGCGAAGCAGGCGTCGGCGAGCGCCTCGGGGTTGCGCGGCGGCACGATCATGCCGGTGTCTGCCAACGCCTCGCTGACGCCGCCCACGTCGGTGGCCACGCACGGCCTGCCGCAGGTCATCGCCTCGATCAAGGTGTAGGGGAAGCCCTCGGCGATGCTGCAAAGCACGATCACCTGGCCGGCCGCGTAGGCGTCACTGATGTCGGGCACGCGCCCCTCGAACGTCGCGACCTGGCTCACGCCCAGCTCGGCGGCGAGCGACCGGCACCGTTCCAGGTACGGCTCCTGGCCCGGCGGCGGCGAGCCGAACATCCGCAGCCTGGCCTCCGGCATCCGGTGGTGCACCAGCGCGAACGCGAGCAGCAGCGTCTCCAGGTCCTTGACCGGGTCGACGCGGCCCGCCCACGAGATCGTCGGCGTATCCGGCTCGCTCTCGATCACCGGGAAATCGGCCGGATCCACCCCGTTGTAGACCGTGCGCACCCGGGACAGGTCGGCGCCGAGCTGCTCCTCCCAGCGCTTGTTGTAGACGTTGCCCGGAGTGATCATCTCGGCCTCGTGGTAGCCGAGCGAGCAGAGCCGGCGCAGGAACCGCAGGTGCAGCGCGCGGACCGGCCACCGCAACGGGCCGCCGCGGCTGTGCAGGTATTGCTCGCGCATGTAGATGCCGTGCTCGGTGACGATCATCGGGGTGCCGTAGCGCCACTTGGCGGCCAGCGCGGGCAGTGCGCCGAGCCCGTTGGTCACCGCGTGGGCGACGTCGGCCTTGACCGGCGGGTGCGACAGCGGGCGCAGCGAGTGCTCCAGCAGCTGCATCGCGCTCACGGCGTCGTGCAACGTGGGCGCGGCCTCGGTCGAGTCGAGCCGCCAGTCCTGCCAGGCCTCGCTGAGCAGGCACACCGCCGCCTCGCTGGACAAGCTGGCGGCCATGTTCGCCTTCTGGGCGAACTCGAACATCTCCCGCAGCACCTCGCCGAACTTGTCCTGTGCCTCCCCCGGCGGCGCGAGCAAGATCTCGATCAGGTCACCCAGGGCCGGGCAGTTCGCCGCGCGTGACTGACGTCTGCCGAGCCAGCCCAAGGACGACGGCACGGGAGGCGGCGGTCCCCAGAGCGGCACGCTGGCCACGGACGTGACGTTCTCAGGCAGGGACCAGCGCACCGGCTCGGCACCCGTGGCGGTCAGGGCCACCAGCAGGAAGTCGTAGTCCGGCATCCCCCGCACCAGCTGGTCACACCAGACGCTGACCCCGCCGAACTGGTGCGGGTAGGTTCCTTCACCGATGAGTGCCACATCCATGTAAGTTCACGTCACCCTGAGCTTGGAGGTGCCTGCTCCTTCAGACCGCGCCCTCTCCGTCCTGGCCGGCCGCGGAGACATCGGGGACCGCCTCCTGCGGCGCGGCCTGCGGCTGACGGCGCGCCACGGCCCGGCGCGCCCGGCGCGGGCGCGTGGCCAGGATCTGCTCGTACAGGTCGTCGATCCGGCTGACCACGGACTCGATTCCGTAGCGGTCGAACACCGTGCTGTCGGCCACGCGCTCGCGGGGCCCGGTATCGAACTCCTTGCGGATCTCGTCGCCGAGCGCCTCGGGGGTCCCCGCCACCATCCGGGCCCGCTCGGTGTGGATGCCGTCCAGGGCCGGGCAGGTCGTGTAGAGCACCGGCAGCCCGCTGGCCAGCGCCTCGAGCACCGACAGCCCGAACGTCTCCTGCAGCGACGCGGCCACGTAGAGGTCGAAGGCGGCCAGCATCGCCGTGGTGTCCTTCTGGTAGCCGCCGAAGATCACGTGGTCGGTCACCCCGAGCCGCTCGGCCGCCGCCTCGAGCCGCGCCTGGTCCTCGCCGCGGCCGATGACCAGGATCTTGCACCGGTCACCGAGCAGCGGCTTGGCCGCCTCCATCGTGAGGTCCACCCGCTTGTTCGGGTCGAGACGGCCGAGCGCGCCGATCACGTAGGTGTCCGGCGCGATGCCGAACTGCTCGCGGACGCGGGTCCGCGCGGCCTCGTCGAAGCCGAGCTCGTCGGTGTCCACTCCGTTCGGGATCACGGTGATCTTGTCGGACCGCACCCCCCAGCGCACCAGCCGGTCCTTGACGATGTCGGAGACCGCGATGGTGGCGTCGGAGAACCTCTCCGACGCCAGGTACAGCGCCCGCACTCCCCGGGTCATCTTGCGCCGCTCGATGTGCGTCTCGCCGATCGAGTGCTCGGTGGTCAGGACCACCGGCGTGCCGGCCAGCCGGGCCGCGGGGCGGGCGTAGATCTGCGCCCGGTACAGGTGCGTGTGCACGACGTCGTAACGTCCCGCCTTGATGATCGCGCGCAGCCGCATCAGGGCGGGCAGCTCGGTGTTGCGCTGCATCCCGATGTTCCGCACGGACGTGCCCTGGGCCTCGATCATCTCGGCCACCGGCCCGGGGTTGTACAGGGTCACCACATCCGACTCGTGCCGGGTGTGCCGCAGTATCATCGCGAGCTGCAGCTCGGCCCCGCCGGCGTCGAGTCCGGTGATGACGTGAAGCACTTTCATGTACGTCTCCTCTTAACGGGCCCCCGCGGCGGAGGTCTGGAGGGTTCGTCCCCCCGGCCGAGACCTCAGCGCGATACGGCCCCTGTAGAGCAGCCGTTTGGCTGCCATCCGCGTGGCGTCGTCCTGCTGACCTACGTAGATCCTCGGCAGCGCCATGAGCCCGATCTCGGCCGTCGAGGCCTCCACGGCGCACGCGTGGTCGTAACCGGCCTCGCGCACGGCCCGCCGGGCCGCCGCGTCCATGGACCCGTACGGGTAGGCAAACCCGCGGATCTCGGAGCCGAGCAGCGCCGCCAGAGTAGCCCGGCTGTCGCGGACCTCGGCCAGCAGGTCCTGCGGGCCGACCCCGGCCAGCCGCATGTGGGTCGCGGCGTGCGAGCCGATCTCGATGCCCGCCGCCGCGAGCTCGCGAACCCCGTCGGCGGTCAGCAGCGGCCAGGTCGGGCCCTCGTCCCATTCGTTGCTGCCGCCCAGGCGGTCCGAGATGATGTAGGCGGTCGCCCCGAACCCGTAGCGGGCCAGCTCGGGCACGGCCGTCTCGAGCACGCTGACGTAGCCGTCGTCGAAGGTGATCCCGACCAGGCCGCGGCGGCGGCCGGCCCGCATCGCGTCCACGAGCGTGCTGATCGAGACGCCGCGCAGCCCACGACGGTGCAGCCAGGCCATATGCTCGGCGAACCGGGCCGGCGACACGAACAGGTGGTTCGGGTCCTCGGGCACGTCGGCCACGCCGTGGTACATCAGGATCAGCGGGGTTTCCCGCAGGCCGAGCTGCCCGTCCTGCAGCCAGGACTCGGCCCGGACCGCACGTGCCGCCCCGCCCGCCTCCGCGGCCCTTTTCATGACTGCGCCCTCCCGCGTCGATGAGTGATCGGGGCCACCAGCGTGCGGGCCAGGATCACCACGTCCAGCCACGGCGACCAGTACTCGATGTACTGGTTGTCGAAGCGGGCGCGCTCGACGATCGAGGTGTCCCCGTTGAGGCCATGGACCTGTGCCCAGCCGGTCAGCCCGGCCTGCATCCTGGTCCGATCGCTGTACCGCAGGATCTCGCGGCCGAACTGCGCGGCGAAATACGGCCGTTCTGGCCGCGGCCCGACCAGGGACATGTCGCCGCGCAGCACATTCCACAGCTGCGGCAGCTCGTCGAGGTGGGTGACCCGCAGCCACCGGCCCAGCGGACTGCACTCCTGCCAGGACACCGTCCAGGAGGTGTCCGGGTCGCCGCACTCGCTGATCGTGCGCAGCTTGACGACCGGCGCGATCCGGCCTGCGCCGGTCACCCTTTCCTGGCGGAACAGCGGCGGGAGACCGGTCTGCAGCCTGATCGCGATGGCCAGGACGGCCAGCACCGGCGCCGCCGCGATGAGCAAGATCGCGGCGATGATCACGTCGACGATCCGCTTCAGCGCCAGGCCCACGGCCGAGTGGCCACGGCGCCGCAGCGGGATCAGCGGTATGCCCCAGATCTCGTCCAGACAGCCCCGCGGCACCGCCATCCCGAGCTCGTAGAGCCGCGGCACCACGCAGACGTCGGCCCGCAGCGGCCCGCTCGCGCGCACCACGGTGACCAGGTCTTCATCCTTGCAGGCGGCGTAGCAGACGATGACCCGGCTGATGCCC